>NZ_CP025544.1:300000-600000 GCF_003366055.1 Candidatus Chromulinivorax destructor
ATTATAAGCATTTTCTAACATAGGACGAATCGATTTATTGCCCACCGCCATACATGAAAAAGCATCAAGCAATGTCATATCCGAAAAACCAAGGCGTAAAGTCTTGGTAATCATGCGAATAATATATTTTGCTGATAGGCTATCAACTTGTTGAAGCAATGCAACCAGATTCTGTAATTTTAATTCTGTTGAACCATTGCCATGCAGATTGGCACAAACAACAAGCTCATGGTACACCTGCTCAATGGACAACCCTGTATCAACTCCATGCCAACCCTGGCAAATCACATCGCCTAAATCGCCAATATTCTTATATTCTTGTAAAACATCGGCAGCAGTTCTATCTAACAGTACAGCAATAATTTCGACTAAACCTTTTTCTGCAATATTAAATTGAACGTTTTCATACGATGAATACAAATCACCCATCGAAATGTACGTAACGATCTGCGCTTCTTGCGGACTCATGTTTTGTAAACAACCTGCAAGTAACATTGTTTTTTCTGTTCTACTTGCGGTGCGTTCAATCGTCTCAAATAGTTGTGCGACGTGAGAAAAATTCATTTTTTACTACCTACTTTTTAAATTGAAAATACAACTTGCTGACATAATCGAGAGCTGAACCCCAAGAAATTATAACACTTGCGCATAATAATAGTATCTGGATACTTTGACGTGCGCTCTGTTGAACTGCATAGCATGGGCTGATAATAAGCCAAACAATCAACATAATGTGAAAAGCTGTTTTTATTTTACCCCATGAAGATACTTTGATTTTCATGTTGTGCTCTAATGCTATTTCACGCAAACTCATCATAAAAAATTCTCGACCAATTAAGGCAATAACCCACCAATACGAAATCTTACCAACGGCAAGCAAAGCTATAAGTGCTGAAAATACTAAAAATTTATCTGCGATATGATCCAGTGCTGCACCAATTTGAGTTTCTTGTCCATACTTACGCGCAATAAAACCATCAAGAAAATCGGTAAGACCGAAGAATAAAAACAAAATTGCTATGGCAACATTACAAGTCAAGTTATTGTAAGAACTATACTGCACAATGCAGTATGGAATTATAACAGGTGCACCAATAAGACGAAATAACGTAAGATAGGTAGATAATGTGATTTTTTTTTGATTTTGCATAGATCACAATCGATTGAGAAGTATCAATTATTTATAAGAAACTGTTTTAAATACCAAAAAGCTCCTTCTGATATAAACCAGAAGGAGCTTTTTAATTTGGTGGCTACACAGGGATTCGAACCCCGGACCTACGGATTATGATTCCGTCGCTCTAACCAACTGAGCTATGTAGCCATGAATTTTCAATTTTCTAAAAACTAGTATATCACTAAATACTTAATTTGGAAACATGAAATGTAGATAAATAAAATTTAAATACAGATTTCAAGAAAAACAAGCCAGTAATCAATGTTGAAACAATACCAATCATCATCGTAACAGCAAATCCTTGAATTGGACCAGTTCCAAAATAGAACAACACCGCTGCAACAATAAATGTTGTAATGTTTGCATCTAAAATAACAACCATCGCATCTGAAAAACCTTCTTGCACAGATTGTGAAACTGAAAGTCCACGAGCTAAGCAATCTTTGATTTGTTCGTAAATTAAAATTGAAGCATCAATCGCCATACCAACAGTTAAAATCATCCCAGCAATACCAGGTAATGTTAACGTTGCTTTAACAAATGACATACATAATAAAATTAAGATTAAATTATATACTAACGCTAAAATTGCAAAGAACCCAGACAAACGATAGAAGTAAATTCCAAAGATGAGTAATAATAATAACCCAATTACACAAGAAATCAAGCCATTATGTACAGATTCTTGTCCTAATGTTGGTCCGATTTCACGTTCTTCAATAAAATTAACTTTTGCTTTAAATGCACCTGACTTTAAAACTCGTGCAAGTCCATTTGCTTCATCAGCTTGAAAACCACCTGAAATTGATCCGACTTTGCCAATTGCTGATTTAATAACAGCAACCTGTACAACTTCATCATCAAGAACAATTGCCATTTGTTTGCCAATATTGCGACTTGTTAATTCATGAAAACGTTTTCCGCCTTCATCATCAAATTCAAACTGAACTGTCAAATCTGTTCCAAAATCACCACCAAAAGTAACTCGCGCTTGTTTAAAATATTTTCCTGAAACAGGTGTATATTCTGGAACAAGATAGTATACTTTATGCCCATTTTTATTTGCTTTACCAGCAACAATCATCGTGCCTTCTGGCAATTCTTGATCATACTTATCAAATAATTCTTCGCGACTTGCAGCAGCATCTTCAACAAGTTTAAATTCCATAACCGCAGACTTACCGATCATCATTTTTGCTTGCTGAGGATCACGCACATCAGGTAATTCAACAACAATAAAACGATCTCCTTGTTTACTGATATGAATTTCAGCAACACTCATACCATCAAGGCGACGGCTTAAGATTTCGATATTTGAATCAACAGCTTGTGAAAGCAGCTGGCTTAAATATTGAGGTGAGACCGTAACGTGCAAATCTGAATTCGTTACTGAATAGATAAGATTTTTATCTTGTGAACGAAGTAAAACTTCAGCTTCATGCGCTTTTGCTTTTGACATGAATTTAAAGTGTAAACTGTTGTCAACAAAAACAGGCTTTGCTTCAAGCTCTATATTTGCATGCTTAAGTGATGATTCAAATGACTTTATTTTATCACTTAGTTCATTGCGAACCACATCATTTTTTTGAACTTCAAGAGTAATGTAACTACCCCCAACAAGATCAATACCAAATTTTAAAGAATTTTTTCCGTAGAATCCAAAATAAGCTACCGTTATCGCAGCAAATAAGATCCAACCCATAAAGTTTGAGATAAAAAACCGTCTCATTGTCACGTTCATGAAAACTCTCCTAAGAATATCATAATGTAGAAACATTGGTGCCGAAGGAGGGACTCGAACCCCCACAAGATTTCTCTCTCAGCCACCTCAAGGCTGCGTGTCTACCAGTTTCACCACTTCGGCTAAAATTCTATTATCTGTTGATGATTATCATATCAAAACGAATTTTTTTCGCAATCAAAAACAATGCTATTTCATAACAAATTAAAGTTGTATACCCTCATCAGCTGCTTGTGGAGTTACAATTGCATCAACATGAGAGCTATTTTCAGCATGATCAACGTTATCAACTTGAACTAATTCAGACTTGTCGTCTGCATGAGCTTGAGATGAAATCGCCTCATCTTGTGCTGCATGTATATGTTCTGATTCAACTGTTGATGAAATAGTATCTGTAGTTTTTTTAGATTCTACAGTTTCTTTTGTCAGAGAGTTTGAAATCAAATAAGTTATATAAAAATATGAATGTACAAAAAAGTCACTTACGCGTACAAATATTTCTTGTACTGACGTGACAGCATGAGCTATAAAATTATACGCTATAAACGACCATGAAGCTTCTTGTTTTTTCTTTAAAGCTAAAGCTTTTCTTGCTGCTATAGCATCTTCTCTTTCTCGTTCTTCTTCTAACGCTTTTTCTACAGCTATAGCATTGGATGTTTTTTCACGTTCTTGCAATTGAGCGACATCATTGGCTTGCTCAGTTTTCATAATATTAGATAAATCAATACCTTTTTGTTTGAGCTGCTCAATTGATTGATTAATGCTTGCAATAATAGAATCAATTTTTGCAACAAGCGTATTATGAAGATATGGCAACAATGATGAACTTAAGTACGTACTTTTTTGCTGAATATTTTCTTTAAAATTCTGCATTTCATAGTAAAGATTACGAGCTTTTTTATCATCAATTTCTTTACCAATTAATTTAAATGTTGCCCATGCTTTTGCTTCATAATCACGACATTCATCAATTGTTTTAAATGCTTGCATTAATGCTTGATCTATTTTTATATCAACAACATTAATTAATTTAATGTTTTTTCCCAGTTGATCAATTGATGCAAGCTCTTGTTTAATTGAATTTTGCAAAGCTCGTTCTTCTTGGGTCAAATCACCTTTAAGCTTTTGTTCAAATTCAAGAGCAACTAAAATTTCTTTAAATTTATCATCAAGTTGCTCTTTATCAAAATAAACAGCTTCATAAAACGAATCTATGGTATGCCCTACAGCATTAACTTCATTAGAAAATTGTATGCGCATATCGACAACACGATTTACTAACAGTAAAATGTCATCAAAAGCGTTTTGTGCTTGTTCAAACCAAATACGTTTTTCAAGCCAATTTCCACTTCCATCAACATCAATGGTATCAAGGTTAGATTCATGAATAGTTTCATCTTTATGCAAAGTCGCATCATGTTTCAATTGATCTTCTGGCATAGATAGTTGACCCAACTCTAATTGCCCATACATAGTTGCTGCTTGCAAAAATACGCATATCATTATCAATCGCTTCATGAAAACTCCCTTAGAACATAAAAATTTACATCGTTTTTGTAATTTCTTTCAACTCGTTGAATAATCCATTCAACAACTCTTCAGCTTCCCAGGAAGTATAGCTCCACTGTACGCCAGAATCAACTTTTGTTAAAACAGATCGATCACTTTTGATATCAATAATGTCAACGCGTACAACGTTCATTAATGGATGAACCATAGACGGGGCACGAACAACACCAACTCGTCCTAGAATACTATACGCAACGTTACCTGCAGCTAAAAAAGAGATCATTACTTTTTTTTGCCATACCATGTTGTGATAGCCTTGATGATCTTTGTGAATTGTTAACAAGATACTCTCTTGTCCTTTTGGATACATACATTGCAGTGGTGTTGTATGCGGCAATCCTTTTTCAGAGAATGTCGCTAACACAGCTACAGCTTTACCACTTTTTAACAATTCAATTAAATCTTCAGGAAGTTTAACCCCTACATGCTTCGCCATAAGCACCCTTAAATTTTATAAATAAAAAATATCTCTAACCCCATACCTACTCAGGAAATAAATTAACCGCTACTTCATTCTCAAGAATAAAGCCTTGCGGTGTCAAAAACAACCTTCCTGCTTCCTGTCGTACAAATCCTTTTGCCTCAAGCCAATCTGCTCTTTCTTTAAAATGCTGTTGCTGGGGCAAACTAAAATCTTGTATAACATCTGCAATATTAATGCCTTGAGCTTGTCGCAGCCCAAGCATAATTTTTTCCATACTAATTTGAGCCGGTGTGATTTCTTCAACATCATGAATCAGATCATTTTTGTCAAGCACCGCCTGAAAATAGTTTCTTAAATTTTTATTATTTTGAAATCTATACTGCCCATTAAAAGAACACGCCCCAAGACCAAAACCTTTATACCCTTTTCGTTCCCAATAAGCTGTATTATGTTTTGACTCAAAGCCTTTTTTTGCAAAATTTGAAAGTTCATATCGATGAAAACCGTGCTGTTCTAAAACATCAACCGTCCAATAGTACAGATCAACAATTTCATCATCTGGTGGCAATACAACACTTTTTTGCTTAATTTTAAAATATAATGGAGTTTTTTCATGTACCATTAAAAAATAGACGGAAATATGTTTTATTGGCCATGTCATTGCCTGTAAGATCATTGCTTTCCATTCTTCAGCACTCACTCCTGGCAAGCCAACAATAAAATCTACTGAAACATTTTCAAATAATGGTTCTGTTTTTTGTAATAAATTTATAACATCTATTTTAGTCTGATGTCTATTTAATCCTTGCAAAACAGTATCTTTTAAGCTCTGTACGCCAATACTTAGTCGATTAATTCCAATACTTTTCCAGACTTCTAAAGCACCTTGCTCAACAGTCCCAGGATTTACTTCCAAAGTAACCTCAGTAGACTCATCAAAAGATATAGTTTCTTTTAGTATAGCAAACATGTCAAGTATGAGTGGTAAAGGATACGTACTTGGCGTTCCGCCACCAATATATAATGTTTTCAATGGAGCTTGTGCATCGTATAAATCTTTAAAATCTTGTATTTCTTTACACAAAGACTCATGATACTGTTGCATAAAACTTTCATGCGATGCAATAGCAACAAAATCACAAAAATTACATTTATAAGGGCAAAAAGGCCAATGAACATACAGATGTTCTAAATTTTTAAAATAATATGACAATCTATGCTTCCTTGGTGCTATGAATAAATGCTTGTACTAATTCGATATTTTTTCTTACTTGCTCAGTTGTTGCAATTTGATGCTCAAACTTAATTTGATTGATATGAGCACATATTTGCTCTAAAATTGTAATTTGTTGTGCTGACAAATGAGCCTGAGACCACAATAAAAGTTCATGATCAGTTAAACCTATAACCGATATTTTATAATGGTACGTGATATACTCTTTTATAATCTGACTGATTTCAAAATAAGCTTGTTTGCTATCATGTTCATTTTTAATAACAAGGCTATTAATATGAGCAATCTTGTTTTGTATAATAACTAACGGATCAATAACTTTTACTTTATTATAAAATGTTACATATATAAAATATAACACACAACTCATAAAAATACTTAATAATAGAATTAAAAGTATAATAAACCATGTCTGGCTCAAGAGTGGTTCATACCAAATATCATAAATATCAAATATTTGCTCACTATTTTCATTCATCGTTGTATCATTCTTCGTTTAAAAAATAAAATAAAAGTTTTTATAAAATCTTCATCTGTTTTGATATCAAGAACATCAACGTCATGTTGTCTGAATAATGTTGTCTGATCTTGCAAACGTTCATCAAGAATATATTGTAAATTTCTAGCACCACTTTTTGATAGGTCCAATAAGGTTATCTCATGAGTTTCAGGATCTTGCCCCCACACATAACCTGCTTTTGGTAGATGTCGCTCAACTTCATCAAGACATCGTACTGCAATGACTTCTCTTTGGGCAACAACATACTTTAAGGATTGCTCAAAGTTATCACCTATAAAATCTGAAATCACAAAGACTGCTGCATCTTTTTTAAAAGATTCAACTAAATACAAAAATAATACATTAAAATCTGTTTGTTTCTGTACAGGTGTATACGAAAATACAACTTCTAAAAGGTTCATAAGATGAGTATACCCACGTGAAGGCGGGACGACTTTTTCAACAACATCAGAAAACAAAATTAATCCAACATTATCTTGCTCTGCATTTGCTATTAACGCAAGAGCTGCAGTCATTTGTTGCATGATATCAGATTTTAAAAGTTGCTGTGAACCAAAAAATGTTGACGCTGAGACATCAAGACAAATCATAATAGTTCTATTTTTTTCATCTAAATATTGCCGAACTAATAATTTACCAGCTCGCGCACTACTATTCCAATCAACAAATCGAATATCATCTCCATATTCATAAGCTCTAATTTGATCAAACTCAAATCCAGAACCTTTTTGTTTAACAACATAACCACCCGCAGAGCTCCCATTCATCACTCTGCGGGTTTTGATTTTAATATCTTTAATTTTTTTTAAAATCTCAGGCAAAACCATTATTCAAATAACCCTTGTTCTTTGATAACAGCTGGTAATTCAATTGAACCATCTGCTTGTTGATACGTTTCCATTAAAGCAACCATTAATCGTGGTAATGCCAAAGATGAAGCGTTCAGTGTATGTGCATGTACCGTTTTACCGCCTTTAAATTCACGGTAACGAATTCCACCACGACGAGCTTGAAATGCATGACAATTACTTGCAGAAGATACTTCATAATAAGCTTTTTGGCCAGGCATCCACACTTCAATATCATATGTTTTAACTGACTGGAATGATGTATCTTGTGCTGCTAACAATGAAACTCTGTAATGAAGTCCAAGCATTTGCAAAATATTTTCTGCTGCTGCAACCATTTTTTCAAGTTCTTTTGCAGATTCTTCAGGTGTTACAATTGAGTATAATTCTAATTTTTCAAATTCATGGATTCTAATTAAACCACGCTCAGCGCTGCCATAGCCACCAGCTTCACGACGGAAACAACTTGTCCAAGCTGTCATGCGAACTGGTAATTGAGCTCGATCCAAAATCATATCACGATACATATTTGTCAAGTTGACTTCTGAAGTTGGTGACAAATATAAATCTTCATTTTCAACTTTATACACACCATCAGCAAATTTAGGTAATTGTCCTGCAGCTTCTAATGATTTTGTATTAACTAAATATGGTGGTAATATCGGAGTAAAACCATGTTTAATATTATTTTTTAACATAAGCATGGTTAAAGAATATAACAATTTAACCGCATCGCCTTTGTATAAAGCAAAGTTACTTCCTGTCATACGAGCTGCTGCTTCAAAGTCAAACCAACCTAAATTATTACCTAACTCAACGTGGCTTTGTGGCTCAAAATCAAATGTTGGTTTTGCACCAATTTCTCGTACAACAACGTTTGCTTCTTTGTTACCAGTTGGAACATCTTCTTCAGCTGGATTTGGACATGATGCATATAAATTTTTAAATTCAGCTTCAGCAAGTGCAAGCTCTTGTTCTTTTTGTTTTAAAATTTTACTAATTTCAATAGATCGTGATCTTATTTCATCGGTAACTTGTTGTTTAGCTTGCGATGCAAGCTTATTTTTTTCTTCTCGTAAAGCATCTACTTCAGTAGAAATAGCACGAAAAGCTTTATCTGCATCAAGCAAAGCCTGGATGTTAAAGCGAGGATCTTTTTTTTCAATACGAGCAACTATGTTATGCTCATTATTTCTAAGCTGCGCTAAATCAATCATGTAAAACTCCAAAAAACTAAGAACAAGTTATGAACGAACACCAATTTTATTTTAGTATATCATAAAAATTAAGGTCGTAACAGATACCTGCAACGACCTTATAATGAATAAATCTCTTATCGCCTAAGGTAAAACCTTACGTTACTTACTATTATAAGTGAGCTGAACGAACGATTTCTCTAAGATTTTTGCCTGCTTTAAATTTAGGAACTGTTACTTTAGGAATATCAATTTTTTCTTTAGTAGCAGGGTTAATACCTTTACGAGCAGGGCGCTCAGAAATTAAGAATGAACCAAAGCCAGTGATTGAAACTTTTTTACCTTGTTTCAATGCTCTTTCAACGATTCTTGTTAATGCGTCTAAAACACGAGAAACGTCTTTTTTGCTAAAAGTTGTTTCTTCGCTCAGTGCATTGATTAAATCAGTTTTGTTCATCTATGCCTCCAAAAAAAGTTAAATATAGTTATTACGCTGCTTATTTTACCTGGCAAGATTTATAAACCTTGCTGTATCAAAGAGTAATTTTATTTACTCATTTGTCAAATTCATTCTGTATTTTTTGCATAAAAGACGACAACCTTGGGCAAATACCATGTCTAAGGCTTTATTTCTTTATTATTGTTCTCCATGATTTTTTTTGATATTTTAGTAAAAACTCACAATGAGCTTTGCAACTTTAAAAAGGTATTTTTATGCTTATAGATACTCACTGTCATATTAACATTATGCTACGTGGATACAAGACCAAATCAGCTTATACAAAGCTTACACCTGAAGAAATAATTCAAGCAAATGCCATTGTTCAACAAGCATTTGACAACGACACGACATGCATCATCAATGTTGGCACTGATCTGATCGAAAGCACAACATGCGTAGAAATTGCACAAATGTATGAAAATTGCTTTGCAATTGTCGGAATTCATCCAAATGATCTAACTGATAGCTGGAAAGATGAATTTGCCCACATTCAGTCGCTTGTCAAAAATAGCCATGAAAATAAAATTATTGGCATCGGTGAGTGCGGTATCGATATGCATTATGAAGGCTATAACTTAGCTAGGCAACAAGATGCTTTTAAGGCTCATATTGAGCTTGCACTTGAACATAATCTTGCTCTTTCTATCCATTCTCGCGATGCTGCAGAAGAAACGTTTAAAATTATTGATGAATATGCAAAAGAATCAAATTTTAAAGGCATTATGCATTGCTATGCATACGACCAAGGATACGCACAACAAGCAATCGACTTCAATCTTGTTTTAGGCATTGGTGCAACCCTGACCTACCCTAAAAATGAAGTATTGCGTTCTATTGTTAAATCTGTACAACTTGAACAGATAGTTTTAGAAACTGACGCACCTTTTTTACCTCCTCAAATTATGCGTGGAAAACAAAACAGCCCTGCAAATATAAAAATAGTGGCTGAATATATTGCGCAATTAAGACAAACATCGTATGAAAACGTTGCAAACACAACAACTACGACAGTAAAAAAATTATTCAACTTGTCACAAAAACTTGCATAAGAAAGCTATTTTGCCTATTCTAAGCAGTAATAAGCTTTTAAAAAATTAAGGATTTATCGTGTTTTCATCAATGATCGAAGCTTTTATTGTCTATTTTTCACTTTTGCTTGGAGTCGGACTGTATTTTTATCATAAAAATAAATCACAAGAAGATTTTGCTCTTGGCGGAAGAAAATTAAATTATTGGGTTACCGCAATCTCAGCACAAGCAAGCGATATGAGCGATTGGTTATTTATGGGTTTTCCTGGTGCAATTTATGCTCACGGACTCATCGATATATGGACAGCTGTTGGCCTTGTGTTTTTTATGTTTTTAACCTGGCACTACATTGCGCCAAAATTTAGAACTGCAACTGAACATACCAATAGCCAAACACTTCCATCGTTTTTACAAACAAAATTTCATGGAACAAACAACGCGATTCGTATAATTGGTGGATTACTTGGGTTATATTTTTTCATATTTTATATTGCAGCAAATCTTGTCGGATTAGGTAAAATATTTGAAACCGCATTTAACATTAATTACCATTATGGAATCCTTATAGGTCTTGTAATTACGCTGACGTACACGCTACTTGGTGGTTTAATGGCGATTGCATGGAGCAATCTATTTCAAGGGCTTTTTTTACTTGTTGTTATACTCATTGTGCCATTTTATGCGATGCATCAATGTGGTGGTTTGCATGCAATCATAGATAATTTATTGCACAACCAAAGTCCCAGTTTTTTATCAATACTTTCCACAGATACGAATCTTTTAATTTCAATCTTTTTTAGCGCAACTGCATGGGGTCTTGGCTATTTTGGGCAACCACATATACTGATGAACTTCATGAGTATTGATGATGTATCAAAAATGAAAAAAGCTAAATATGTTGGCTTAAGCTGGCAAATTCTTGTCTTGACTGCAGCTGCTTTAGTAGGGCTTGTTGGCAAAGTATTTGTACAACCTGCGCTTGCTAACCCAGAACTTGTTTTTGTCGTTATGGTACAAACAATGTTTACGCCATTTTTTGCAGGTCTTATTTTATGCGCTATTTTAGCAGCAACAATTTCAACTATAACATCTCTCTCAATTGTTTCAGCATCCATTATTGGGCATGATTTATACTACCCTTGCATACAAAGAAAAGTATCTGCCCATGAAAAATTACTCTTTACTCGGGCTGCAATTTTTATTATTCCGGTTATCTCTTTGCTTGCAGTATTTTATAATACAAGCTCGGTTTTTAAGCTTGTGCATTACGCATGGTCTGGTTTAGGTTGTACCTTTGGACCGCTTGTTATTCTTTCGCTCTACAGTAAATTTGTAACCCCTCAAGGTGCGTTAGCTGGCTTAATTGCTGGTGGCTTAACAGGTATATTTTGGCCAGTCACAAGCTCAATTCCAACACTTGTTATTGGATTTAGTATAAATTTTATCGCAACATATATCGTTTCTAAATTAACAAAGGATCATGCATGAAACTAATTATATCGGCATGTATTTTAATGTTGTATTGTCTCAATTTTAGTGCACTTACTGCACAAGAAGAAGGCTATGAATCTATCTCTTTAACAGCAGATGATCATGCAGGACTCATCTTGCTAAATCAAAATTTTGTACAAGCTGCAAAAAATAATGATACGACCCAAGCTGAGCAGCTTATAACACAAGGCGTTGATATTAATTATCAAGATGAACTTGGAAATACTGCGGCTCATTATGCATGGTCTGCAGATACTAAATTTTATAGTTGTTATAATGAAATCAGAGGAATGTTATTCATTGCTCAAGCACGGCTTGATATTCCTAATCATGAAAATAAAACGGCCCAAGATTATTTAAACGAAATTAAACTACCCTTTACCAATATGAACAGTGATGAATTGATGAATTATATAGTCGATAGCCTGAGTAAAAAAAACAGTAGCTCAATTTAATATCAACTTATTAAAAATACTACAACTCATCCATAACTTGCAAATTTAATGCGTCATACAAGCTTTACACACGATCAACTTCATGAGCTGACTGTAGCATTGCATGCTAATAAGCTTGCAGAATATAGGTAAAAATATAGAAATCAATCATAAATTTAAAAATTTAAAAGAATAATTAATAACAATCATTTTCAGATTCAAAAAACAATATGTATAAAACAAATATCACTTTTTTTGCTTTTTTTTTAGCATTAACTTTTCATGTAAAAAGCTCGGTTAACACATCAAATGTTCAATATAAAGACTCAACTTTCTTTTTACTAGCACGCAACAAGGCAATGATTGAAAGAATGTTTTTATCAGGTGATGTAGAAAAAATGAATGAAGCCTTAAACGAGAACGTAGATATTAATTGTACAGATGAACATGGCAATAATGCTTTACATATAGTTGCTTACCAAGAAAATTTTGGGTTACTCAACAGTCTTCTTAATCTTCAAGTCAATTCGTCACAAATAAATAAAGATAACTTTACCTATGAAAACATCATACATATACATATGTTTTTAACAGCAAAAATAAAAGAAGATGATATACATAGTTTTAATTCTCAATACGGCAATCATATCAACGGTGATAATTTTACTAAAAATTATCACCGTTATAAAAACTATGTTGATAAAAATAAAAATACAGCATTACATAATGCTGCTTATTTATGCAAACGTGACCTTATTGATAAATTTCTTAAAATTGGAGTTAATCCATCTAGAAAAAATAATAATAATCAAACGTATAAAGATTTACTCAAAAATATAGATGATTTTTTATCTTTTGATAAAAATAAAGTTAAGAAAGCTTTACAGGCTAACGTCTGGATAGATAGCTTTGATAAACATGGCAATACAGTTTTACATTTAGCAGCATACAAAAACACTCCATTTCAAGAATTTGAAAATATATACGGTGGCTTAGCAATAAGCATTAATGCAAGGAATCATAGTGGACTAACGCAGGCAATGATTCTAGAACAAAATAAAAGAACTGGATGTATTGATATAACTGATGAAGCTTATTTTAAAAGAATTGAAGAATATAACGAACGCCTGAAAATGATTGAAGGATAAAAATTAAATTATCTATTCAAAGTTCATTGAGTTTTGTATGATTGAGAAAATATAAATTTAATCATGCACAACTCAATACAAAGGACGGGATGATATGAAAATATCTTATCACAAGTTATTTATCATGATTCTTTGCATATCTCAATCAATTTCAGCCGTTATACTGCATAACAATTCAAATAAGTTAATACGCTATAATATTTTCAAAAAAAACTTTGTACAAAAAGGTTATAACATTGATCCTTTGCCAAAAAGCTTTGGTAAGATTCAAGCTCAATCATCTAAGAAAATAAAAGAGCTTGATCTGCAACATGATTACATCGTAACTTTTTATGATGTGTATAATTGTAATAATAATAAAGTTTTTGAAATAAGTGGCAGTACACAAGAATTAAGTTTTGAAATCGATCAATTTAAAATCGATTAAGCAGTTGCTTAAAAATAAAAAAGGGAGTCATCTAAACTCCCTTTTTTTCATATACAATAATTTTATTTTGTAATATACCCCTGACGCAATTCTTCCTGATAAAAAATCATAAGGCCAGTAAATACACATACCACGGACATAATAAAATAGCCCGAAATCGATTCGCCTAAAAATAGTATCCCAAATAAGGCAGCAAATAAACTTGCGGTAAAACTGAAAAATGCAATCAATGTTGTCGTATACTTAGTGAGCAAATACGCATTTAAATTATTTGCAATAACATGCTTAAATAAAGCTATTAAAAGAGCAACCTGTATAAAGCTATACATCATACCAGGTTGTACAAATGGCTGAGACTCAAAGCACAGCGCATGTAAAAAACAAAGTAAACTGCCCGATGTCATCGTAATCCCATTGAGTAAAAATGCAGAAAATGATTTTTGTTTAAGCAGCAACCGCATGATCGTCCACCCTAAAATAGAAACAATTGCAGCGCCAAGCATTGCTACATCAGCTAAAGAAAAGAATCCAATTTTCATCGTCGTATCAACTACGCTGCCAGGTTCCATGAATATAGGTAGAAAACCTAAAAAACCCAAACTTAATCCAAGCCATTTTTGCCATGTCATGTATTCTGAAAATAAGAAATACGCAAATAAGGCAGAAAAAAATGGTGATAGATTATAGAAAAATGCTGCTTTACCAACTGATAAATATTGTAAACCCCATACTTCAAGAATATTACACAGATAAATATTGGTAAAACTTAAACATCCAATTAATATCCATTGCTTTTTGGTAATTGAAGAAATATCAGTCCGTCGATAATAAAATTGTTTATAAATACATAATGAAATAATTCCTCCTATCAACATTCGTACCCCAGTCATAAACACTGGCTGGCTAAAATTCATTCCTA
This sequence comes from Candidatus Chromulinivorax destructor, assembly GCF_003366055.1. Lineage (NCBI taxonomy): Bacteria > Candidatus Babeliae > Candidatus Babeliales > Candidatus Chromulinivoracaceae > Candidatus Chromulinivorax > Candidatus Chromulinivorax destructor. Next base: position 314,663 of record NZ_CP025544.1, read on the forward strand.
TTTTAGTAAACAGAAATGTAGATGCGTATAAAAGATTAAGTAAAATAAGTAAAAACATATTTTTTCCTTTGTAAAATAATCGTTGAAAGAATTTTTATATCATATGTAATCTATAACGTCATTTATAGAATCGTGAGAAAGACTCCTTATAATTAAAAAAATAAACAGCTTTGTTAAACTTAGTATACAGCACCATAAACATATTTGGTCGTATAAACCAATTTTTTAAAGTAATATTATGGACCGTATTTTTTATAAAAATATAAAAAACATTAAGATCTTGCTGTGTAAACCAAATTTAAAAATAGTTTACAATCCTACGATATCGCTCATCTCCTGAAATATTGGTAGCATTTGAGTAGATATGCATAGGCAGTATCGTGTTTTTTATTTTATTTACGAATAAACCAATATTTCAAACGAGTAGTAACTCGATCTAATAGTACGTGAGACAAAGCCCCTGCAAGAAAAAATAGCGCATTTTTAAGCGCCCATGTAGAATTTTTTGCATGAAAACTATCAATAATAATTCCCATAACGAGAGAAAGTAGCATTAAAAACCAAATTTTATGAAATATACCACGATGCTTAACCAGTAAAGGTGTAAATACTGCTAAGCTCAATCCTATAAACAAATCAATGCGATTATAATATAAAAAACAACACAGCGTCATAAAAGCGCAGACGTAAAATAAATTTTGCCCTTTGCTCTTGATGTCAACATCTGGAAACAATGATCCTAATAAACAAAATACAAATCCCTGCATCAACATAAAAACTGTTGGTTGAAACGATTTAATACATTGTAATATTATAAGGTACGTCGCGCAACCACCTACTAAATGAGTTTTGTATCCAGGCATAGAATATCCTTATTTACATAAACCTAACGGGATAACGATAGTTGCATAAAGTGAGTCCCCGGATAATAAAATTCTAAAATAGCTTTATAATTCCAGTTATCTTCAACCATTCCTAAAGAACCCCATTGGCATAGACCCATATGATGCCCATATCCTTTACCCTGAAAAATATATCCTCTACCCTTCTTTTTAATGGTATAACAAAAACTTTTAATAGAAGAAAAGAGTGAGTACATTTTTTTGCCAGAGATAACTATTTTTTTATTAGGAGCAATAACCATCACTTCTTTTACAAGACCTGCAGGGTCTCTATCGATAACTTTGATGTCTTTAATTTCATGTAAATCAGGATGATCTTTTCGTAAGACTTCAGTAATTTCTAACTTTGACAACTCTTTTTTCCAACTATAAATCCATGATTTTTTGCAGTACGTACACGGTTTTGTTCGCGCTAAGTAAGGATGTTTTTTAGTATCAAATCCTTCTATTTTTGCAGGAATGACACCACCGCAACACGAATCAAACATTGCAACAATTGGCTCACCATCATGAGCTACAAAAACATTTCGAGTTTCATCGACAGCCTGCTTTAACTTAGTAAACTTATGATGCCCTTTGTAGGTCTGATGCTTAATCGTATTAACAATATGATATGGTCGTTTACATTTATTTGCTTGTAACACTTTTTCTACTAAATAAGTTCGACTTGCTACAACGAGTGCTTTATTAACTTCCATAGGCCATCCCGGCCAACCTTCAGAAAAAACTACTGATAAAAGATAATCATCGATATCAAGACTATTTATTAAAAGAATATCATTTCCTTGTCGAATCAGATAAAAATTACCTACATACTTATTTTTATTAAAAGTCAGACAACTTGCATCTTCTTTTATAGCCTGGTAAATAATTTTATGCGGCAGTTGTAAAAGATATTTTTTAAGAAATTCTGCAAGAACTTCATCTAAAATTTTTACAAAAAAATCTGTTCGTATTTTTTCAGATGTTTGCAATTGTTTCATAAACTGCTTTGATATTTTTTGTTCAGCAATAGCGCTCGTTAATAATTCTTTTAACTGCTCTTTTAATTGCTCTCTTGAACTGTCAACTAATGATTCATACGAAACTGCAGGATACTCAACTGATTCAATAAATGATGTTAAACAATTATTAATACACTGCTGCATCACATCATAAAAAGGGGCATAATCTCTAAAATGGCGATCTATAACAAGCTTTTCATACAATTTATTTAAACGCTCCATCTGCTCATGACAACTGTCTTGATTTGTTTTTAACCATTGCACAATAAATTGATCAATTTTTTTTTGATGATGACTGCTGAGAGTTGGCGATATTTGAATCCATTCATCCGTAATAACAGTATCGTTTATAACAATCGAATCAGCAGTACATACAATCGATACAGATCCTGTGAAAGGCTTGTCAATACCAGAAACCATAACACCATGAGGACTTGAAATCTTGATATCGTGCTTATTTTGATCACGAAGAGAGTATCTTTGCAATAAAACCCGAACATCAAAAGCTGTAATAGATGATGAGATGCCTACCAAAAGGCATATATTAAATAGTAATTTCATGATCTTTTAAACAATCTAAAAATTCTTGAGGTAAGGATATTTTCTTCTCAACGCCACGATTTGCCATCTCGTCTGCAAGCTTATTGTATTCACGCAATACATGCTCTACTCTAAACGTATAACCACGCAACCACAAAGCTGATAGATCTTTGAGTTGACGTAATCCAGCATCTTTAACTTTATAGATGCCAGTCATTTGACGAACCAATAACTGCGAATCTGAAATAATTGTTAATAATTCAGTTTTTTTAATATATTTTTTAGCAAAAAAAATTCCCAAGACTAATGCGTAGTATTCAGCTTGGTTATTAGTTTTTATGCCTAAATAAAAACCTTGGCGACAAATAATTTCTTTATTTTTAAATAAAACAAATCCGGAAGCAGCAGGCCCCGGATTATTTTTTGATGCACCATCAATAAATAGGCGCCATGAAACAACTTGTTCTTCTTGTTTTTCAACGTGAGGAGTATCCCACAAACTCATTTGTTTCATAATAAATCCCTACCGATGGTATATTATTGCGTATACAATAAACGATAACAATCTCGACACTGTACTAATTTGTTTTGGCGTAAAGCCTGTAAATCTTTTGTCGTTACGCTATAAAAGCAAGCGTCACACGCATCACCAACAACAGGAACAACTGGGTTTGCAACACGGCCTTTCATGTTGTTATACATTTCAAGCCATTCTTGAGGAACTGGTTGCTGCTTAAGTTCTCGTTGGGACAAAATTTCATCTAATTGCGTTGTTAATTGAGATATTTGTGTCTGATTTTCAGCAATATCTTGACCTAATTTGCCAAGTAATTCTTCATGAGATGCAGCTTTTACTTCATAACTTTTTTGCATTACATCATGTTTATTCCATAATGCAAGCAAATCTTGCTCATGGTATAAACGTTTTTCATGCAAAGCTTCAAGTTCTTTTTGAAGCGATCTGTACTCTTTTTGATTTGATAGAGAATTTATTTTATCTTTTAATTCAAGCTCTTTAGACTCTAAGACTTTCATGTAAAGCTCTTTTTCATCAACAGCTTTACGTGCTTGATCTTTTGCATTTTTGACGTCAAGAAGATCAGCGTCTAAGCTTTTGATATCATCAAGAAGAGACTTTCCTGCTTCTTGCATTTTTTTAATATCGTGCTCAATTTTAACAAGACTCTGATCGAAAGTTACTAAATCAATAAATTTTTGAAATTCAATACTTCTCACGGGATGTCCTTTGTCAAAATAAAAAAATAATGGATAGATGAGCTTATTATGTAAAGCTCCAGACATTTTCAAACTATAACGACTTTACAGTGACTGACTATATTTTTCTAAGAATTTTACGTATAAAATTTTAAATTTTTGACTACGTCAAACATCACCATCGTATAATCTGGTGGGCCCACCAGGACTTGAACCTGGGACCTCTCGGTTATGAGCCGATTGCTCTAACCAACTGAGCTATGGGCCCGCAAACAGAATTACATTAAAAATTTATTAAAATATTTTAATGTTACATAATCGTAAAACATTTTTTTATTTTTGCCAAGTAAAAACGCATATTTTCTGGAATAGATCAAAACAAAAAAGCAGTAAAAGTATTGTAAGCTTTTGAGCACAACACTTTTTACTGCTTATATTTTAAAAATTATCTTACAATCTATGTAATTAATTACTCAGGCATTGCTGAAAATTTAACTCCATCAGTACTCAATGATAAAGATAAACAACCAACTCCTAAACTAAACCCAATAGACCCCATTACTGTACATTCATCTCCATAGTTATTTGCATTACCATATCGTAAACCATGATTCATAGCTCCAGCACCTGCAGCTATTAAAACTGCTGATGCAACTGCAAATCTTCCATCTACACCTTTTGTCAATGCCCAATTTTGCCATGTAGGATTTAACTTATAATTACTGTTAATAATTGCATTATTACAATGCTTAAGAGCTTTATCCGTAGCCGGTGAAATTTTATCTGGATTTGATTGCCAAATTAATTCAGCATCTCTTGTTTTATAAGAATCCAACTTGCGATCAATACGGCGTTCACCATATGTCATTTTTTCTGAAGCTTCATTCTCTTCTAAAGCCTCTAAAAGAGCTATAAAAAAACCAGGACCTTCCGGTTTTTTATTTTTTCGAGCTTCAACTATAGCTTGCCGAGATAAATTCCAAATATCAATCAATTGATTATTACTTAATTCATATTCTTGCTGCACATCTTGCGTTACAATATTTGTTAATTTTGGAAGTTTTTTTGCATCGCTTATCTTAAATGCTGCGCAAAGAGCGTCAAGACCTTCTGGCTTGCAACCTTTTTCAAATGCGCTATTAACAGCTTGCGTAACATGTGGTCCAAGTTTTCTAACTTGATTTTTATCATAAGAAGCTACACTTAGTTGCGAGCTTACTAATAAACCAATAATCCATAATTTTTTCATGATAATGACACCTTATAATATTTGTTACTTATAAATATATTATGCATGAGATAATTTCTGTTGCAACTGCTTGCCATCATATTAATTTTTAAAATAAATGCTTTTTAATATTTGTTTTTTTGTCAAATCAAAACTACACAAGATCATCTCTTGATGAATTATTTTGATTACTATCCTCATGTAAATAAGGTTGATCCAGTAATGGATTTGACAAGGAATCTAAACGTTGCGCTTGATGCTCTTGAGCTAATCTTTGCGCTTCTTTTTGTTCTTGTCCAAGCACCTGAATAGCCTTACAACATGTTACACTTGCAGCAGCCATTAAGAATAAACCACAAGCTCCTGTTACTCGCTTACTTCCTTGCATATTTTGAGTGCTACAAGAATCCCAATCATTGATAGAGCCTTGATCGTCTCTATCATATAGATTATAAGAATATTCATTTATAGCATAGCTTGTTAAGCCTATTGAACCAGCTGCCATTAAACCACTTAACGTAAATAACATAGCAGATGGTTTACAGCAGTTTGTTATACAAGATGATTCTATGTGATTTGTGGGTCTATCTTCAGATTGAGAAGAGCAAAAAGATGCTTGAGAAATAGATAACAAAAACAGTATCAATATTTTTTTCATATGAGAACCTACATAAAATTTACTTTTTTATTTTTATCTTTGAGCAACTAAAAAATCTTTTAAACGGCATGAATAACCATATTCATTATCATACCAACCAAAAACTTTTGCTGTATGACTACCGCAAACATCAGTCAAGAGTTCATCAATAATCACTGAATGAGGATTATTGGTATAATCAATCGAAACAAGTGGCAAGGTTGTACTATCTAAAATATTTTTTAAAGAATTGTCGCGAGCATCACGAAATGCTTGATTAATCGATTCTTTATCAAGTGTATGTAATGAAGTAAATGTTAAATCCACAATCGATATTTTACCAACAGGCACTCGTAAGCTCATGCCCGTAATTTTACCAGTAAGTTGCGGGTACACTTCTTTGATTGCCGATGATGCACCTGTTGAAGTTGGAATCATACTCATGGTTGCTGCACGCGCCTGACGCACATCACGAGCTTCTACATCGAGCAAGACTTGATTGTTGGTATACGAATGAATCGTATTCATCATCGCGCTTTCAACACCAAATTTTTCATGTAAAACTTTAAGCATCGGTGCAAGCGCATTGGTTGTGCAACTAGCAAGTGACACTATATTATGATGAGTTGCATCGTACATGACATCATTAACACCAGGTACAATGGTGACATCAACATCTTTACCTGGGGCTGTAATTAAAACTTTTTTTGCTCCAGATTGAATATGCAAAGAAGCCTTTTCTTTGGTTGTAAAAAAACCAGTTGCTTCAATAACCCAGTCAACATCAAATACATTCCAACCGGCATCAGCTGGATTTAAAACTCCAATGAGTGGAATTTGCAAGCCATCTACAGCAAGAATTCCATTTTTTGATGACACATCGTATGGCAACGTACCCATAAATGAGTCATATTTAAACATATGAGCAACGTTTTCCATAATTGACGGCCCAACGTTAATTGCAACAATTATTAATTGCTTGCGCGCTTGTTCATCCATTAAGTATGATCGTAAAAAAGATCTACCTATTCTTCCAAAGCCATTAATTGCTACACGTATCATAATTCTAAAACTTCCATATCAATAAATTGTTGTATAATGTCATATTCTAATGACTCATCTAAAGCAGGCATCTCAAAAACCACCGGAATTTTATTCAATAATGGGTGGTGTACAAACGTATACAAAGCTGCCATGCCTATTTTTCCATGTCCGGGCACTGCATGAACATCTAAGTATGAACCACAGTTTTTTTTCGTATCATTACAATGCAAAAGTCCAATGTTTTCAATGCCTATTGTTGTAGCTAATAATTTTACAAACACATTAACTTTTTCAGGAGTTGATATATCATACCCAGCAACAAAAGCATGGGCAGTATCGATACAAATTTTTACACGATCAGATGGAGAAATTTTCTTACATAAATCACCAAATTCTTCGATGTTGCTACTAAATGATTTATCTTTATGAGGACTATTTTCCAACACAATAATAATTTTTTTAGTTGCTTGTAATAAAATATCAATCGATTTTGCAATATAATTAACTCGATGGTTTCGAGTCATATCAGTTCCAAACGAACCTGGATGAATCACAATATGGGTAAATTCAAGTTTTTCAGCCAACTCGATTTCTTTTAAAAGACAATGAAAACCTTTACCAGTTACATTAGTAATGTTTGACCAATAAGCGCCATGAACAAAAAGATGCTCGAATTTTTCCCGACGGAGTTGAACAAATCGTTCAATATCTTCATCTGATAGATTTAAAAATTCTCGATTTTCTAACATTAACACCGCTTGGAATGTTTTAATTTGTAATCGCTCGGCTCGTTCAGCCGCATCAAAAATTGATTCTGTTAATCGAATGTGAAGACCAAATCTGTTACTCATAATATGTACTGCTCTAATATTTTGATTTCAATATATGGTTGTAATAATAAAACAAGAAAACGTTTCATCTCTTGTAATTTTATAGGAGATGAAGCTTGGCAACATACAGAAATCATCGGTTGTGTATTTGCAGCTCGAATAAGCGCCCATCCATCTAAAGTTTCAAAGCGAATACCATCAACGGTGGTGATTTTAAATTGTTGATCTGCAATAAGCTGAGTTTTTATTTCTTGAACAACCTGAAATTTATACGTATCAGCGCAAGGAATTCTGATGTCTTTTGTTGAAAAGAGCTCTGGTAATGTTGCGACGAAAGTATCACAATCTGTATTTTTTTGCATCAATATTTCAAAGTAACGAAGCATAGCATAGATGCCATCATCGTACCCATCATGACGATCTTTAAAGAAGAAATGGCCACTTAATTCACCACCAATAACCGCATGGTGCTCATGCATAGCTTGGATAATATTTGCACACCCAGTTGCAGCCAAAATAATTTGAGCTCCTGATGATTGTAAAACTGTTGAAGATTTAATATCTGCAATCACCACCTGCGCTTGCATAGCCTGAGCGAATAATGTTAACAAACGATCTGCAGAGACAAGCCCTTGCGTTGCAGTTATAATGGCAACTCGGTCACAATCTCCATCAAGCCCAACTCCAAAAGATCCTGGGTTTTGATGTAAAGTGTCATATAAAAATGTCATATTCTTCATATCAGTTGGATCTGCAGTATGATTTGGATAGGTTCCATCAACTTCTTTAAATAAAAGTTGGATATTCTTCCAACCCATTTTGTGTATGAGTTTTTCTAAAATAGGTCCTGCTGTTCCATTTCCACAATCAATAAAACAAGGCTGATTAAATTTTTTAAGATGAGAAAATTGTTCAACCAAGGTAGTAACATACATCTCAGTCATCTCTGTAGCATCAAATAAAAGACCTGATGTATCACCTTGCACGATAGTTTTTCTGACAAAAAGCTCATAGATTTGTTGAAGTTTTTCACCCTCAACAGCAACTTTTTGATATGAAATTTTTAACCCATTATAATCAGCTGGATTATGCGAGGCAGTAATCATAAAGCTTGCTTGAACTGGTAATTGATAATGAGCAAATGTCGTAATAGGTGTTGAACAAACTCCCAAATAATAAACATCTACACCTGCCATCTTACATGCTGCTGCAATTTCTTGGTAAATCGCTTGTGAATGAACTCGTCCATCCATACCAAGAACAATCGCTAATAAAGGTCCTTGTTGTTGTAAGTAATGAATGGTTGCATGCGCAAGATAATAAAAATCATCAGGCGAAATTTCTGTTCCTATTTTCCCACGAATATCGTATTGACGAAAGAGTTGTTTTTGCATATTTCCACAGCGAACGTATACTATTGAGACTATAAATTTTAATCTTAAGCTTACCAGTATGTGGCAAAGAAAACTAGAAGAAAGCGCCATTTTCTATGATTCCAAAAAAGATTCAAATCAAAAATTTTTTAAGTTATGGATCTGAACCTCAGACCATAGATTTTCTTAACTACAATCTTATTTGTTTATCAGGCAAAAACGGGCATGGCAAATCTGCATTGCTTGATGCAATTACCTGGGCTGTTTGGGGTCAAGCACGTAAAACAACCGGAACCAGTAAAGCTGATGAAGGTTTAGTGCATCTTGGCCAAAAACATATGCTTGTTATTTTTGACTTTGAAATCAATGGTCAAAATTATCGTATTCGCCGAGAATTTATAAAAACACAATCAAATCCATTTTCTGCACTTGATTTTGGCATAGTAAAAGAAGATGAATCATTTACTACGTTAACTGACAAAACAATTAAAGCAACTCAAGCAAAACTTGAAAAGACTATTGGCATATCGTATGAATCGTTTATCAACTCAGCTTTTTTACGTCAGGGACAAGCGAATGAATTTTCAAAAAAATCAGCTAAAGAGCGTAAAGAAATTTTAGCAACTATTTTACAACTTGAGCGCTTTGAAGATTTAAAAAAAATTGCAGTAGAAAAAGGAAAAGCTCTTCAGCTCAACGTCATTCAAAAACAAAGTTTACAAGATCGTATTACCAATGAAATCAGTGAACTTGAATCTGCATTACAAGAGATTACAAATTCTTTAGAAAAACTTTCATCAGTTGAACAACAAGAAAAAGATTACCTACAAATCATCATTGATGATGAAACTAAAAAAGATCAATTACAAGAAGAACATAAAAAGTATGAGTTTATACAACTTCAAATAAATCAATATTCTCAGCAACGCAATGAAATAGAATCACAAATCGTACAATGTAAAAAAACATACGATTTTATTGCAAGCCAACAAATTGACATAAAAAATATCAAAGCTATTGAAAATCAACAGAAACAACTTCGAGAAGCTATTTCACTGCATCAAGAAAAACTTAACAAACGACTTGAGCTTAAAGACCAATATCTCAATTTACAAGAGGAAAAACAGAAGGTCGAAACTGAATTATCACAAGAAAAATTAGAGTTCATACAAAAACATGAAGTGAGCAATAAAGTCCTTATTGACCAAATTCAACAAACTCAACAACTCTTACAACTTCATGAAAAAAAACATGCAGAGCTTACAACTGAAATAGCCCATGAACAAATAAAAATACATGCTCATGAAAAAACTATAACAGAGCAGCACGGTATTATTGAAAAATTAACAACTCATGAAAAAGCATTTGAAGAACATAAAAATAAGTTTCAAGCCCTGAAAGCCCAAGGTATTGTAGTCGATCAACAAATTTCTGACTTGCATATAAAAAATAAGTTTTCATTGGAACATCAAGATCCAAGTTGCCCGGTCTGTGAACAAAATTTATCAGCATCTCGCAAAAAATTTTTAGAGCAAAAATTTATAAAAGAACAAATTGATGCCAAAGAACTGCTTGAAACTATTAAATTACAAGCCATTCAACTCCAAAAACAACTTGTAGAGGAACACGCACAGCTTGCAATTTATAAAAAAGAAAATGAAGATCTTACCAAATTGATCTTACAAACTGATGCAATGAAGAGCCAAATTACAAAAAACATTGCCCAATTAAACTCACAGCAAGAACAGATTGTACATACGCGTAAACTCATTGAAAATTTACAACAAAAGCTTGTTGCTGATCAAATTGTTCAAAAAAAAGCAGAAACAATCTGCTTAAATCCTGACAAAGAACGTTTATATGAAACTTTAATAAAAAAAATTGATGTTTTAAAACAAACTGCTCAAAAGTTAGCATATGACAAAGAAGCTCATGAAAAAGATTATAAGTTACTCCAAGAAACAGATCTACAACTTGCAAGTTACCAAAAACTTCAAGACCAGTTAGCTGAACAAGAGCAACGCCTGAATCAAATTCAGGCTCTGCAAGAACAGTCTACAAAAATTACAAGCTTAATAGATTTGTGCTCGAAAGATTTTCAAGCTCTCCACAAAATTCCAGAGCAATTGACACAGCATATACAAATTATGCTTGCACACAAACAATCACTTCAAGCTCTTACAAATGAAAAAGCAGCTCTCTTACAGAAAAAAACTATAGCAGATCTTCAAACAACAAAACTGCTTTCGCTACAAAAAGAACATGGTGATCTTGATACCCAAATTAAACTCCTGCATGCAGAGGTTATCGATTTTGCTGAAATTGTAAAAGCTTTAGGAAAAGATGGATTACAAGCTCTTTTAATAGAAGAAGCTTTACCTGAAATTGAACAAGAAGCAAATATACTACTTGCGCAATTAACTGATAATCAAACTCAAATTTATATCGAATCATTACGAGATCTTAAAAAAGGCGGAAGCAAAGAAACACTTGATATTAAAATATCAGATGCTATCGGACTACGGCCATACGAAATGTTTTCTGGTGGTGAAGCTTTTCGTATCGACTTTGCATTGCGTATAGCAATTTCTAAGCTACTTGCACGCAGAGCTGGTACAAGCCTTCAAACGTTAATCATCGATGAAGGATTTGGGTCACAAGATGATGAAGGCTTACAATTAATCATGGATAGCATTTTAAAAATTCAAAGTAATTTTGCCATGGTTATTATTGTCTCTCACCTGCCAAGCATGAAAGAACAATTCCCCGTTCAATTTATTGTTGAGAAAAAAGCATCAGGTTCTGTCGTAACCATTATAGAACAAGGGTAACAAAAAAGGCCCTGTGTAAGTGACTTACACAGGGCCTTTTTCACATTAAATACTAATTATTTTTGATCAGCAGTTTTTTCTGATGTATAAAATACATAACCGTATACGTAATATCTTGCAATTGCTGTTACAGCTAGAGCTGTTGCAACTACCGAAGTAACAATCACTGCTTGTTGGTTTTCTTCAACAAAATTTGCTGTTGCTGCAGTCATTTCTGAAGTTTTTTCACCAGCTTTTGCATAAAGATCTGCTGAAGTTGTTGCTACAGATGAACCTAATTCAGAAGCTTTTGCTGAAACAGTTGTACCAAATTCTGATGCATTTTTAGCCACTGAATTTGCTAATTCGGTTGTATTTTTAAGAGCTGAATTTACAAGATCAGATGATGTTGTTGCTACAGATGAACTAAATTCACAAGCTTTTGCTGAAACATTTGTACCAAATTCTGATGCATTTTTAACCACTGAGTTTGCTAATTCAGTTGTGTTTTTAACAGCTGAGTTTGCAAAATCAAATGATACTGTTACTGCAGACGAACCAAATTCAGATGCTTTTGTTGAAACAGTTGCGCCAAATTCTGATGCATTTTTTGCTACACAAGCTACAATATCGTTTGCTTTTGTAAAAAAACTTTCTTCTGGCAAATCAGATGCTCTCACAACAGAAGATAAACCTGCTAACATAAATAATACTTTAAAATTTTTCATATATTTCCTTATTATATTTTGCATATATTATATATGCTATTTTATAGGTAACGAACTTTAATATTTCTAAATTATTTGTTTACAACTCTCAATTCAAATTAATGTTTTTATGTAACTTTGAATCATGCTGTAACCACATCAATATCATATCAGCTGATGTATGAATTGTAAAAAGCCCTCTATCTTTTTTTATTTTAAATTCACAAAAAGACTTCTGAATCATATTTTTCAAGAATTAAAGATACCATACATGAGTAAAAAACATGGTAAATATCACCATGAAAATAGATGTTAATTTCTTTGCTGCCATGATTTTTTTAAACTTTACTTACATAAAATTTTGTATTTTAGACGGTGTGAACTAAATTTAAACATTAAGATACATGCCTGCGATATCGCTGAGCTCATCTTTGGAAACATGGGTGGCAGAAGTCACTTTACGCTTTTTTATGTGAAAAAAGAGTGCATCAGGCATACTGGCCTGCAGATTCTCGGAGTTTTCATAAAAAACATAGGGTAAAACTTTAGAGTGAAAATTTTGACCACAGAATCTAGCTTTTATATTGTCGAAGTTTTCAAAGAAAAAAGGCCCTGTGTAAGTAGCTTACACAAGGCCTTTTGAAATTAAATACTAATTATTTTTGATCATCAGTTTTTGCTGATTCATAAAATACATAACCGTATACGTTGTATCTTACAATTGCTGTTACAGCTAGAGCTGTTGCAACTACAGAAGTAATAATCACTGCTTGTTGGTTTTCTTCAACAAATTTTGCTGTTGCTGCAGTCATTTCTGAAGTTTTAACACCAGCTTGAGCATAAAGATCTGCTGAAGTTGTTGCTACAGATGAACCTAATTCAGAAGCTTTTGTTGAAACAGTTGTACCAAATTCAGAAGCATTTTTAGCTACTGAGTTTGCTAATTCAGTTGTATTTTTAACAGCTGAATTTACAAGATCAGATGATGTTGTTGCTACAGATGAACTTAATTCTGATGCTTTTGTTGAAACAGTTGTACCAAATTCAGAAGCATTTTTAGCTACTGAGTTTGCTAATTCAGTTGTATTTTTAACAGCTGAGTTTACAAGATCAGATGATGCTGTTACTGCAGATGAAGTTACTTCTGAAGCTTTTGCATATAATTGAGTCATATAACTTTCTTTTGCAACTGATTCAGTTACAGCTTCTGTTACTGATTCTGCTACAGGAGCAGCTACTTCTACAACTACATCAGAAGCATTTTGTAAGTAAGAAGAAGCTTTTTCTTGAGCGTTCTTAGCTAAACATGCTAAAACATCTTTTGCTTTTGTAGCATTTTCTGTAATTACTTCAGTAGCTTTTGCAGCGTTTGCTGAAATTACTTGAGCTGCTTTTGTAAAAAAGCTTTCTTCTGGTAAATCAGATGCTCTTACAACAGAAGATAAACCTGCTAACATAAATAATACTTTAAAACTTTTCATATATTTCCTTATTATATTTTGCACTTTTTATAGTATGTGCTTTTACATGCGTAATTAACTTTAATATTTCTAATTTTTTTTTATAACGATCAATTGAAAATTAAATAATCCTTGTTATGTAAGTTTGAATAATATATTAACCACATCAATATCATACCAGCTAATTTATTAATTGTAAAAAGGCCTTTATAATTTTTATTTTAAATTCATACAACAGCCTTTTAATCGCTATTTCAAAAATATCTATACATGGTATATCAATAAAAAATCCCCTGTTTTTTTAAACAAGGGACTTTTGAATATTGCGATAATAATTAATACTTAGTTCTTTGGTTGCATCATTTTTTTAAGCCTTACTGGGGATATAAATGAAATAGTAGAACATTTAGTATCACCACACTTAGAAGTTGAACAACTCATTTGTACAGGTTCTATTACATTTCCAAATATATCTATCCCCGGATGAAATTCAACATCCATTGGACCAACTTTTTTAATAAAAGATTTATCTGCATGTAATAGATGAGCTAAACCAAAAGCTTTAAACCTACCAGTTGTTTTTATAGCATTGCGAGGAAGAACTGAAAAATCTTTATTAAAAACCGTATCATTATAACCGCCCTGTTGCTCTCTTTTTACTTGTCTTTCATGTGCTAATGATGCGTGTGCAAACATTTTTGCAGCTAATTCTTCTACAGAAACTTCACTTGCTACAACCTGAGGTGTAGAAAAAAATGCTCCAACTACATAGAGCGATATAACAATTTTATTTACTGCTAATTTTAACATATCTCATACCTTTTTTAAGAAATAACATACTTTACTTATTTTTTATAATACCAAACTGAAATGATTTTGTAAAAATATATAAAAACTCGATACTAAGTGTACTATGCTGGCATAAAAAATCCCTCATCAATTACAATGAGGGATCAATAATATCTTTCTTAAACTCGTTACTGCTTACAGTAATTTTTGAATTGCTTGGATAAAGCCAATTTTACTTCGAGAGTATTGTAATTCAATACGTTTTCCATGTTTATAAAAAACCACAGTTGGATACGCACGAACACCTAATTGATCAACAATTTTTCTATTAGCATCACCATCAACTAAAATAAATTCAAACTGATCTGCAAACTCTTTTGCAATTTCTATAAATATCGGCTTAAAAACTTTACACGGTGGGCACCAAGTCGTAGAAACTAAAATCACAACAGGCTTAGACGCTTTGCAAACATCTGATAAAAAGGTATCAGCGTCATGTTGTTTTTCGCCATTATCAAAATTAGACAAAGGCTTTCTTGTTTCTTGATAACCAGCAACGTTAAATTTTTTCGCAAGATACTTCATAATATCTTCACTTTCTGGCATGCTTACGTTTGCATCTTTATCAACTAAATAAGGAGCTTGTGTTCTACCACTGATAGTTTTAAGGAGTTCTTTATTGGCAGGAATAGCTGCATCTATAAATTCTACTTTTTCTAAAAGATTATATTTTTCTAAAAACAGTCGAACGTTAACACAGTATGAACAACCTTCATACATAAATAATTGAATTTTTGACGCCACAATTTGCAAACCTGATTCTTTTTTTTCATTCATAATAACATCTTCTTTTTTAATTTCATCTTTTTGATCAGCATATAAACTTACTAAGCAGATCACTGCCGCAAGTAATACAACAATTTTAAATAATTTCATGCTTATATTCCTTTGTAACAAAAGTTGCTCTATTCATAAAAATAAGCATATCGAATCATCTCAATATTGCAAAAGGATGACCCCGTTCTAAAACACTATATTTTTATAAACAAAAATTATAGCTCTTCTTGCTCATCAAGCCTCTTTGTATTATCATGAATCGTTTGTAATAATAATTTACATTGCTTAAGCCATTGCTCAGCTACTTCTTTTGGAATAATGCGGGTATAAAATGGTTTATAGGATTTTTTCATCCATTCTTGATACGCTTTTACTTCAACTGGATCTTCTTTATTTATAAATGTTTTTGGATATATAGGAGTTACTTCAAATATAATGTTTCCAAATTTATCATTATAAAGCCATGTTCCAAATTGCTGAAAAGCTTCTCCTGAAGTAGACCATAATAAATATTTTGTACCTATCCAATCTAAATGGCCATCTCCTTGCTCATAAAAAATGGCTGGATTTTTTTCGTTCATATCTTGATTCCAATAAAAACCAAGATCTTTCTTTATAGAAATATGTAATTTTAATTCTTGCGATAATGCTAATGTTAATAATAAATCAAACCGTTCACTATATTCTTGTATGTCTTCATTTGCTATTTCTGTTTGATTATTATTTAAATTAAGAAAAATAGAAGTTCTATAGCAACAATCAATAACATCGTTGGTATTGTGCAGATTGATAAAAAAATATTCTGAGCTATTTAAAATAAACTTTAGCATATCGTATTTCATAAAAAACCTTATTTTTTTAAAATTTTACCAGATTCAGTAACTACTTGCTCTTTTTGCAAAGCATTTTTTAGTTTTTGAGGTACTTCTTTCCAATCAACAACATATCCATGATATTCACTATCTGCAGTTTTTTTAAGAACAACAAACTTATCTCCTTCGATTGCTATACGTTGCTTAGAATCTTTAACAGCAAAAGATTTATTTAAACATGCTTGCCCGTCAACAGGTGGCTTGCTAATGCTCCCAGTACTGTTTATATGATGTTTTGGCGATGGCTTAAATTCACCATGAGGGTATGCTTTGTTCCATTCAGCAGATCCCTTAACTGGGACAGAAACTGGTAAAGGTTTATTACGAGAAGCAACATTTCCTTTTTTTAAAGATTTACCACTACTTTTTAGGCTATTTTTTGGGCCAGAAGATAATGATTTGCCAGATGATTTCATCGACACGGCTATCTGTTCGCCCGTACCGTCTACTATCGCAATCAAGTTTCCACATTTGCCTGGTACCATTTTAGCTCGCTTACCAAGCAAATGTGGTGGAATTGAACTTTTGATTTCACTTGCCATACCCACAAGCTCTTTGCCTATAAATTGAGATAGGCTTGCTACTCCATTCATAATTTTAGCTTGCACCATGCGATTGAGTGAAAACTCCGTCAGGTCTGCAACATTATCTTCCATTGATTGTTGAGCCATGGTATTAATAATATCATGAACATTTGCGATAATACTTGAAGAAATTTTACTAATTTTTGCTGCATTTTGCTCGCTACGAATTTGAGCTCGGCTTTTATCTTCTAACTTACCAGTCGTTATAAGATCATAAAAATCATATACATAATCAGACATATAAGCTGAAGCTGAGTGAGTCTGTGCAGATGAACAAACATGCAATAAATTATCTCCAGTTACTCTAAAATTATCTGCAATCTCACCTAATGTTTGACTTGGCTTATTATAAAAATTTTTACCTAATTCAAGCACCTTACCAACAACTCTATCAACTCCTTTATAAACACCTGCACCAATTTTTTTGCATGCTTGCATTTCATAATCAAGGTCATATACCGTTTCTCGATACATGTTATACATATGATTAATATCCGTCACCGCTGCAGCTTGCTTAATATAACCTAATTGATTTAACTGCTGAGCAGATACAGCGGTATTACAACTTTGTTTTATAAAATCATGAATAATAGACTCGTAGACATGACCTGTCTGCATACCAACAGAAAATTCTACAATCTTCAAATTTTCTTGCAGCAGGCAGTGTTGAAAACTTGTCCCCTTCATCGAATCAAATGCGGTGTAGTTAATCTGATTAGCCATCATAAAGCCACGAACGTCCGGACTTACATAATAGGTACTCTGTTGCAGTTTATTTGATTTCAGCTGCTCAGATGATTGCGCTAATGCTTTTTGACGCTTTTCAAGTCTTTGCATATGGGCAGTATCAAATGGCGTCGCAGATTTTGGATCATACGCTGTAAGTGAAGTTGTATATTCATGCATAAGCGAATCAATATCATTTTGAGTAACAGCGTGTGGTTGTTCAGCTTGTGATTTTTGTGGTGTATCATTTGTTGCATGATCATACAATGCATCAGATTGCGCTTGATATTCAGCGCGTTCTTTATCAGATTCTGCACTAAGAGCATCAAGCATTGATTGTAAAGATCCTTGTGCTAATTCAACCGTCATGTTATTAGTTGCTTGCTCAAGCACTTCTACAAGTTTATCTATTTTCTCTCTTTGCTCTTGCGTTAATGCTTTATCATGCTTACTTGCAATATCATCACGAATTTTGTCGCCAATAACTTGCGGCACTTGATATTTGCTGTGTTGATAGTTGTCACTTGTGTTTTTATAAGATGGGTTTCCATGAGAATCAAGGTCATGTGGTCCATTAAATGAGGGTACAAATGACCATGCATAGTCCCAATAACTTTGGGTTGAAGGTGTTTGATTTTCAGGCTTTTGCGGACCGTTATCAGATTGAGAATCTCTATCATCATGTTGATGAGAATCTGAAGGTTTATTATTTTTATTATCATCGTTATCAGATAAATTGTGAGGAGAATTATTATCTAACCCAGAACTATTATCCCCTGAATTTTGACTATCTTGCTGACCATCAGATTGATTGGACGATGAAGACGGTGGTGTTGAATTAGAATTCATATCGTTAGATTGCCCACCATCTGTCGGTGTATTATCATCAATAGTTTGATCATCAGAACTATCTTGAATATCTGATTGAGGACCCGATGGCGGTGAGGATATTTCTTTTTTACGTGGAGTTCTCCATAAAAGACGATCGGCTATTCTTTCGCCCAAACTTCTATCAGCTGCTAACGAATCTTTATATTCTTGTTTCTTCTGTTTTCCCTCTGCTTTTTTTTCTTTTTATCAGCTGCATTCTTTTCTTTTTTTTCTTTCTTTTTTGCTAGCTCTGCCGCCTCTTGAGCTGCTTTTTCAGATTTTTGTTGTTCGTGGGCTTGCTTATATTCATTATTAACTTCTCGAACAGCTTCTTCATAAGCTTTTTGGCGAAGTTCATCTTGTTGAGAAGACACATTGTTATCATATCCAGCCTGAGAACATTTTTGTAAAAATCTTTCGTAACAGTCTTCGTCATATTTTTGAAGCAATTCATTCATTTTTGAGCTATTTGGATACGGATTATTCATATGAGAATTACCCAATGATGTTTGTATCCCATATGAAGTTTTTTCTTTATCTTTTCGCTTTTCTTCAAACGATGGCGGCGTTGGTTTTTCAAAAGATTTATTTTTATCATTACCCTTTGCACTATCAGCAGCTTCTTGAGTAGGATCAAATTTAAAATCACCAAAAACACTTGGAGTAAGATTTGCTGTCCCAACATACATAGTATCAGATGACATATGCACCTTAATGCCTCCATCATTATTAGATGTATCTGATGTTGAAGAATTCGTTGTGTTTACACTATGAGTTGATTGTTGTGAAGTTGCAGCTTGAGCAGAACTATCTGAGCTATTTTGTGAGCTATTTTGACTTGAACTCTGTGGTGACGAATCACAAGATCTTTGTTGTGATTCATAAGAATTACTTTGAGAATTACTTTTTGGCTGATCCAAAGAAGATCTCTTAGATTCTCTAGCCTCTCGCTTAGCTTCTTTCGCTTCTCGTTTAGCCTCTTTTTTTGCTTCCTTTTTTTCTTTTTTATCTTTGCGAGAGTAAAGAATCATGAGATCTGCAAGATCTAAAAAATCTACATTTCCATTACCATCTAGCAATTCTGCTTCTCGTAACAATAAAAATAGATAGATATAATTCATAATATCATCATGAGTATCGTCAATATTTTTTTTCAGCGTAGTTATTCTTTTTTGATAAGCGCTTGCAGCATATTGACTTACAGCATACGGATGCGCAAGGTACAAGAATTTTTTTTTATTTTCTTGATCCATTAATTTACTATTTTCAGATTTTTTTGATGCAAAAAATTTGCCTGCTATCAAGGCAGCTACTGCCTCATTATCTGGTGCTGCTATATCGACCGTGCTAAGACAACATACTATAAGAAAAAACAACGCACGAATCTTCATCATACAAAATTCCATTTTATAAAAAACAACAATACATATCTTTAAAGATTGCCGTTGTTTTCTAATAAGTCAAATTTAAAAATGCTTATAACATTGATTGAATCAGCATAATCATGACACATAGAATTTAAAAAATGAAAGTGTCAGAATAATATTTCAGTATGATATACATAGAAAATAAAATGTGCTCATAAGCCACATGCTATTTGAATAGATAATTTTTTAGACCAATTTTAGACATAAAAAAAGAGAGCTTTTACAACTCTCTTTAATTTTTTAATCTTCAACGATAATTCTTATCGCCGGATTAATTGTTTTTTGTAATCGCTGCTCTAATCCAAATGTAACGGTATAAAAAGAAAGAGGACATGTATCACATGCCCCTTTTAAACGTATTACTACGTTATAATCTTTCACGCAAACAAGTTCGATTTCGCCGCCGTGTGATTGAACATACGGCTGCATTTGTTCAAGCTCTTGTCGAACTTGAACAAGCAACTGATTATTGTCTACTAAACCCATTGCAAACGAGACATCGATGCAGTATCACTTTGACGTTTGCCTAAAGGCATAATTCTTGTGTAACCACCTGGACGATCAACGTATTGCGGTGCTATTTCTTTAAATAATTTTAATAAAGCGTCTTGGCTATAAGGCAACATTGCTAATGCGCGACGACGTGGATTGAATTCGTTGCCTTCACGAGCGATTGTTACTAACTTCTCTGCTAAGCGACGAACTTCTTTTATCGTTGCTGTCGTTGAAGTAATATGACCAAAATTGATAAAATGAATAACTTGGTTTCTTAAAAAAGCTTTACGATATGAACCTTTCATATTCAGCTTTTTTTTACCACTTAAATGTCTCATGCTTTAAATCCTTCTTAGTTGCTATTGTGCGTTTACTTGCTCTGTTTTTGTAATGCTTTAACAACAACTTCTTCTTTGATATCCATTCCAAGACGTAAACCTAAAGAACGTAATATTTCTTTAACTTCGTCCAGAGATTTTCTACCAAAATTTTTAATTTTTAAACCTTCATCTTCTGTAAAATTCACCAAATCGATAACTCGACGAATATCAGCATTGATTAAGCAATTATGTGCTCGTGCAGAAAATTCTAATTCATCAATTGGTTTCATTAAAAGCTCTAGAGAAACACCTTTAAGACCAAAATCTTCAATTTCAGCAACCTCAACAGTATTAACAGTGCTTTCTTGTCCAGAAATCTCATTGAATGGAATTTCAGAACCAACTAAAAAGTTTTCAAGTTGTGTACGCAATACGGAAACAGCATAGTTTAATGCTTCTACAGGAGTAATCGCGCCGTTGGTTGTAACTTCAAGTGTCATTTTATCAAAATCAATGTCTTTACCAACACGAGTTTTGTCAACATTACATGTTACATTTCGTACAGGAGAAAACATTGCGTCAAGATAAATACGTCCATCTTCTTGCAAAGATTGACCGATTGGCCATTGAGCAACTTGATAACCTCTTCCAGATTCTACAGTAAATTCAATTTCAAGAACGCCGCCTTGAGATGTGTGAGCTAGAACATGATCTTTGTTCACAATTTCAAGATGTTCGTCACAAGTTATATCAGCAACTGTTACCGTTTTCGGAGAAGAAACTGACAATCTCATTTTTCCAGCTGTATTTGTTCTATTTTTAATAACAATTTGTTTAATGTTTAAAACAATTTGCATTATATCTTCAACTACGCCTGGAATTGATGAAAATTCGTTATTGACACCTTTAATAACAATAGACGTTACAGCTGTTCCTTCAATAGCACCAAGTAAAACACGACGCATCGCGTTACCAAGTGTTACTCCAAAACCAGGCTCTAGCGGCTCTGCTACTAATTTACCAAAACTAGCTGACATTGTTTGTCTATCCCAGCCTAATTTAGGTAATGTCAATGGTTTATATTCTCTACTCATAATAATTGCCCTAACCCTTAATTAAACGATTATTTAGAGTATAATTCAACAATCAAATATTCTTCAATTGGCGCTTGTAAATCTGCACGAACTGGTAGACGTAAAACTTTACCAGCACGATCTTTTTTAATTAACTCAAGCCATTCTGGAACTTTGATTCCAATACTCATACGTTTATCAACAACCTGCTCTAACATAGCGCTATTTTTTAATGCACGATCAGTTAAAGATACAACATCATTTACACTTACAAATGATGATGGCGATGTTACTTTTCTACCGTTAATTTTGATATGACCATGAACAATCATTTGACGAGCTTGCGCACGAGATGTTGCCATTTTCAAACGGAAAACAACGTTATCAATTCTACGTTCAAGTAAATTAAGTAAGTTTTCCCCAGGTGCACCTTGAGACGCATTTGTTGCTAATGAGAAAAAACGACGAAATTGCTTTTCGCGCATACCGTACATTTGTTTTACTTTTTGTTTTTCTTCAAGCTGCTTACCATATTCAGAAACACGTTTAAATGCTTTTTTAGCTGGTTGATTTTCAGGAGATGTTCCGTCAGCTTGCGGTTTTGCATTCATTTTCATCATAAATCTATCCGTAATAAATTATTTGTTATACACGACGTTTTTTTGGAGGACGACAGCCATTATGAGGTAATGGAGTCACATCTCTTAAAACAGAAATATTTAAACCTGCTCCTTGAAGAGAACGTACAACTGAATCACGACCTGATCCAGGACCTTGCAAGTTAACTTCTACAGATTTAATACCCATTAAAGTCATGTCTTTTGCCAATACTGATGAAATCTGTGATGCAGCAAAAGGAGTACCTTTACGAGATCCTTTAAATCCTGATTTTCCAGCGCTTCCTGATAAAATCACATTTCCATCTTCAGTCGTAATTGTAACAAGCGTATTGTTAAATGTTGATTTAACGTGAACAACAGCGCTGCTCAATTGACGTTTGACTTTTTTGGACTTCTTTTTGTAAGCCATTATTCCCTTTTATCTATCTATACTATTTTTTAGATATTTTTCGTTTTAATGCAACTGCAGAACCAGCTTTTTTAGGACCTTTTTTTGTTCTTGCGTTTGTTTTTGTACGTTGACCACGACAAGGTAAACCTTTTTTGTGGCGCGATCCTCTAAAAGAGTTAATCTCTTGAAGACGTTTGATATTCATCACAACTTCTTTTCTAAGATCACCTTCAGTTGGGCAATATTCATTCACTGCTTTTTGAATAACTGCAACATCTTGATCTGTTAATTCTTTAACACGAAGATCAAAGTTAATCTTTGCATTGTTTAAAATATCTCTTGAAGATTTTAATCCAATACCATACACATAAGTCAACCCATATTCAATGCGTTTACTTGCAGGTAGGTTTATACCTGATATTCTTGCCATATATTACCTTTTATATTGTACCTACTTTTATCTTAACCCTGACGTTGCTTATGACGAGGATCTTTTACGCAAATAATTCGTACAATTCTATCTCTTCGTACGACTTTACAATCTCCGCACATTTTTTTTATTGATGTTCTTACTTTCATAGTCGCATCTTTCTATCTATCAAGGTGTTAATTAACTTTTATATCGTCTTACAATTCTTCCACGAGTCAAATCATAAGGAGATAGCTCTAAAGCTACTTTGTCTCCTGGTAAAATACGAATATAATTCATACGCATTTTTCCAGAAACGTGTCCTAATATAATATGACCACCATCTATAACAACTCTAAACATTGCATTTGGAAGCGTTTCTTGAACAACGCCATCAATGCAAACTATATCTTCTTTTTTACTCATACGCATTTGCCTTGTAATCTTGTTAAAATTTCTGGACCATTTTGTGTAATTAATATCGTATCTTCAACATGCATTGCTAGACTTTGATCTATTGTTTCCACAGTCCATCCATCTTTCATAACATGAACATCATAGCTGCCTATGGTCAACATTGGTTCAATTGCAAATGTCATGCCAGCTCTCAGAATCATACCAGTTCCTTTTTTACCAAAATTAGGAACGTCTGGTTCTTCATGCATTTTCTTACCAATACCATGACCTGCAAAATCACGAACAACACCATATCCCTGTTGTTCAATTACTTGCTGTATTGCGTATGATATATCAAATAATCTATTGCCTACAACAGCTTGGTCAATTCCTGCTTGTAATGCTTGTTTTCCAGTATCTATAAAACGTTGAGTTTCTGCAGACACTTGAACATCCCCCACAATAAAAGCTCGAGCCATGTCAGCACAATAACCTTTCCATGCTGCACAAACATCGACTTTTACCAAATCACCTTTTTGTAAAATAACTTGATGTGAAGGAACTCCATGAACAACAACTTGATTTACTGAGATACAACAAACATGTTGATACCCCATATAACCTTTAGTTTGAGATACTAATTGATTATTTTTTAAATATGTTGCAATCCACTGATCAATCATCAAAGTAGTTGTACCTGGTTGAATGACTTCTTGAATGATTTCAAACATTTCAGCAAGGAGCTTTCCTGCTGTTTTCATCTTAAAAATAGCATCTTTGCTTTTTATTATCATAATGATTAACTATTCGAAAGTTTACTAATATTATTAAAAACTTGATCTATAGACTCTTCTGCATTAATTACAAGAATCTGCACACCCTTATTCTTATAATATTGTAACATATCTTTTTCATGTTGATAATAGACATCTAGACGATTTTTTAAAGTCTCTCTTGAATCATCAGTTCGATGACTCAAGAAACTATCACATTTATCACATTTCATGACTTCTTTTGGCTGTAGCCCACTCTTGGCATCTGTTGAATAAACTTGTTGACAAGATTTGTTACTACATACAATACGAGATAAAATTCTATCCATTAAAATATCTGGATTAACTTGAAAATTAATTACGAATGTTTCAAAATCATGAAATTGCACTTGTAACATTTTATCAACAAAAACAGATTGTTCTACCGTGCGAGGTGTACCATCAAATATTATGCCATTTAAATTAGATTGATGAGTTACAATCCACATTTCTATCATTTGCATAATTATTTGATCGGGAACAAGATTACCGCTTTGAATTAACAAAGCGATCTCTTGTCCCAAATCTGTTTTATTCTGGATGTGTTCACGACAAACATTTCCAGTTGATAAATGCTTCCAATTAAATTCTTTTTCACATAGAGCAGAAACAGTGCCTTTTCCTGCTCCTGGTGGCCCTAGAAATATAACTGCCTTCTTTCTCATGAACGTACAGCCCCACCCTTTGATCGACCATTACGAAGGAAGCCTTCATAACGACGTTCAATTAAATATGATTCAATTTGATTTGATAATTCTAATGCAACCCCAACTACAATCAGCATTGATGTTCCTGATTCTTCAAACGGAATGTGGAATACAAATTGTAATATTGCCGGTAAAACTGATAATGTTGCAAGATAAATTGCACCAACTAAACCGACTCGAGTTAATGTATAATTAAAATAATCTGCAGTCTGCTTTCCAGGACGTAATCCAGGAACAAAGCCACCACCTTTTCTAATATTTTCAGCAAGTTCAACAGGATTAACAAACAATGCTGTATAGAAAAATGAGAACATAATAATTAAAAGAAACTCTACAACATAAAATAATGGTCCACTATAAAACCCAGTTTGAAGCATCATTTGCAATGATGGAAAGTACGCTGAAAGCATTCCTGCAAGAATTAACGGTACTCGCAAAACAGTTCCTGCAAATATTACTGGCATAATTCCTGCACTATTTATTTTGAAAGGTATATAAGTGCTTTGACCACCATATACTTTATTTCCAACCATTCTACGTGCATAATGTACAGGTATTTTACGGTCAGCTTTTTCTAAATAAACAATTCCTGCAGTAATTAATATGTATGCAAGTAAAACAGCTAATGCAAAAATAATATGAACATGGCCTTGTTGAACCATATGCATAAGTTTTAATGCATGAGTCGGGTATTGAGATACAATACCTGCAAATATAAGTACAGAACTTCCATTTCCAATTCCGTGTAGAGATATTTGATCACCCATCCACATAACAAGCATTGCGCCTGCAGTCAATGTAAGAACAAATAGTATTCTAAAGCTCCACCCCGGAACCAGAACTAAATTATTTGCTTCTAAGAAGATCGCGTACGAAAAACTATACGCAACACTCAGTGCGAGTGTTAAATATCGCGTATATTGATTAATAATTTTTCGACCATATTCGCCTTCTTTGAGCAGTTGCTCAAATGAAGGTATTGTCATTCCCAAAATTTGCAACATAATCGAAGCTGTTATGTAAGGTGAAATACCTAAAGCAAAAACAGTACAACGACTTAATGCGCCTCCTGAGAAAATGTCAAAATAACTCAACAAACCACCAACCCCTGATTTTTGTTGCATTAAATCTGACAGCATAGGAACGTTCACACCAATAACTGGAATGTATGTTCCTAAACGATTAATAATCAAAACTCCCAGCATGAAAAATATTTTTTTTCTCAATTCTGAAACAACAAAAATGTTGCGAAAGCTTTTCAATAAAACCACGGCTTATCTCCCTTGTATGATCTTCGCCTCACCGCCTACTCTTGTGATTGCTTCTATTGCACCATTACTGAATGCATCAGCTTCAATCGTCACTTTTTTAGATAAATCACCTGTTGCTAAAACTTTCAGCAACCAACCTTTTTTAAGCAATCTTTTTTCAATCAACATTGCTTTTGTTACAACATCACCATCATTGAAAGCTGCTTCAATTTGACGAATCGTAACAATATCAATTTTGGTAGCAAATAAAGCGTTGCTAAATCCTCGTTTTGGTAAACGACGAGATAAAGGCATTTGTCCGCCTTCAAAAGAAGCTCTTACGCCTCCGCCTGAACGAGCATTTTGACCTTTACCACCTTTTCCAGATGTTCCGCCACGGCTTCCGCCTCTACCAACACGTTTTCTTTTTTTTGTAAGACCAACTAAACTATTGAGCTGCAACATCTTTTCCCTTAATGATTTCTTCTGTTGTTTTTCCACGAAGGTTTGCAATGTGTTGAAGAGAACGTAGCTTAGATAAAGCATTTAACGTTGCTTTTACCACATTTTGACTACAAGATGCACCCAATGATTTTGCAAGAACATCTTTAATTCCTAGAGCTTCCATAACAGCTCTTACTGATCCACCTGCAATTACGCCAGTACCTTTAGATGCTGAACATAACATTACAGTGCTAGCGCCATGCTTACCTAAAACATTATAAGGAATAGTTCCACCACGTAGAGATATTTTTATTCTATCTTTACGTGCTTTTACTGTTGCTTTTGCAATAGCAGAAGAAACTTCTCTACTTTTACCTAAAGCTATTCCAACGCTTCCTGCTTGATCCCCAGAAACAACAAAAGCTGAAAATGCGAAACGTTTTCCACCTTTAGTAACCTTAGTTACACGGCGAACGCTTACAACACTTTCAAATGAAGTTTCTTCTTGTTTTTGAACAATTTTTTTATTCATATCTTTTCACCATTATATACTGCTAAATAATCTAATTATATTTTTAGACCTGCTTCACGCAAACCATCTACAACTGATTTTACGCGACCGTGATACAGATATCTTCCTCTATCAAAACAAGCTTCTGTGATACCAGCTTCAATTGCTTTTTTAGCTAAGTCCATTCCGACTAAGCGAGCTTTTGCTGTTTTATCGCCTTCAGCATTTTTTAATGTCAAAGTAGATGAAGAAACAATTGTTTTTCCAGCTACATCATCTATAAGTTGTGCATAGATGTTTGTTAAGCTTCTGAAAACAATTACTCTTGGTTTCCCAGCAGCTGACATCTGGACTTTGTAATGCACTCGCTCTGCGCGACGCTCACGATTTTTTTGCAATTTTCTTTGATTCATATCCAAACCTTAGCTTTTATTTATCGCCTTTTGTTTTACCTGCTTTGCGCACAATTACTTGGTTCGCAAATCTAATTCCAGTTCCTTTGTAAGGCTCTGGCAAGCGCAATGCGCGAATTTTTTGAGCAACATCGCCCGCCAAAAACTTATCAGTTGAAACTACAACTATATTTTGTCCTGTTTTATCAATTTCAACAGTAACATTTTCAGGTAAAGTAAAGTTAATTTTATGGCTATAGCCTAAAGAGAAAACAATTTCATTGCCTTGCAATATACCTTTAAAACCAAGACCAACAATCTTAACTTCTTTTCTAAATTTTTCACGAGAACCTGATATTTCATTGAATACCAACGCTCTATGTAATCCCCAAAACTTGGTGTTTTTATCATCGTTTGGATTAACAAGGCTAATTGCTAATTGATCACCTTCTAGAGTCGCTTTTAGACAGCCTGGTAGTACGTGTGTACCTTCAGCCTGAGGTCCTTTATAATTAATGTTTTGTCCATCAATACTAACGCTAACATTAGCTGTTGATATTGATCGTCGACCAACTTTAGACATGCACGAATCCTTTCAACTACCACACTGTACAAATAATTTCACCGCCAGCACGAACTTTTTTAGCTGTTTTATCAGTTATCAAACCTTTGTTTGTTGATAAAACAGAAACACCAAGTCCACCAATAACTGGTTTAATGTTTCCAATTCCAGCATATACTCTACGACTAGGTTTACTTATACGTGTAATTTCATGAATCACAGATTCATTATCTACATATTTTAAAACTATTTTAATTTGTTTTTTAACAACATCGTGATCATTTAATACTTCAATAGCACCAATGAACCCTTCTTCTTGTAATACCAATGCAAGATCATATCTTAATCTTGAATATGATGTTGTTACAGAAGGCTTCGAACGCGCAATTGCGTTACGAATAACTGTTAAAAAATTTCCTATGATATCAATTGACATAACTTTTCCTTATTCTCTACCAACTAGCTTTTCTTACGCCAGGCAATAAACCGGCTGAAGCAAGATCACGAAAAACAATACGAGACACACCAAAAAATCTTAAAAATCCACGAGGACGACCCGTTTGACTGCAACGATTTCTTACTCTTACAGCACTTGAATTTTTAGGCAGATCTGAAAGCTTTGCTTGAGCAGCCATACGCTCTTCCAGCGTTAATGAAAGATCAACAGTTGCTTTTTTTAATGCAAGACGGCGATCTTTATATTGCTCAACCATGCGTATTCTTTTTTTATTTTTCTCTACAGAAGACTTCTTCGCCATATACGAATCCTATAACCTTAACTGTTTTTTTGAGCAAATGGCATACCAAAACTTTTCAGCAATGCATATGCATGTTTGTCATTATTTGTTGATGTTTGGATAGTGATATTCAAACCATATATTTTGCTAGCTGTGTCATAATCCACTTCTGGAAATATAACCCACTCTTTAATACCAATGTTATAATTACCACGACCATCAAGTTTTACAGGTAAACCACGAAAATCTCGTACTGTTGGTAAAGACAAGTTAATCAACCTATCGAGAAATTCATACATTCTGTGTCGTCGCAATGTAACCATTGTTCCAAGTGGCATTCCAGCTCTAATTTTAAATCCTGCGATAGATTTTTTTGCGATTGTACGAACTGATTTTTGTCCTGCAATAGAACTTAAAACTTCTTCAATCTTTTTTAAAACCTTGCTATCGCTTACAGCTTCTTTTACACCGATGTTCAAAACAATCTTAGAAATCTTTGGAACTTCCATGATATTAGACAATGCTAATTCTTTTTGCAACTGAGCAACCAATGTATTTCTGTAAAATTCCTCTAAGCGTGGTTGATATGCCTTGTTCATTTAATAACCCTTATGACGCCTTGATATTATTTTCTATTTAATTTACTTAATCTAACAGGCTGTCCAGTTAAACTATCAACTGGCAAAACATTTGAAATGTGAATAAAAGCTTCACGTTTCTGAATTCCACCAACTTCACCTTGACGCTTAGCTTTAACGTGGCAGGTAATTATATTAATACCTTTAACTTTGACTTTATCATTTTTAAAATCAAAAGCCATTATTTCGCCTTGTTTGCCTTTGTCTTTGCCTGTTAAAACAACGACTTTATCATCTTTTCTTAACATTTTCATATTCTTATTATTCCTACAAAACTTCTGGAGCTAATGAAATTACTTTAGCATAACCTTTTGCACGAATTTCTCTAGCGATTGGTCCGAAAACACGAGTTGCAAGCATTT
Source organism: Candidatus Chromulinivorax destructor (assembly GCF_003366055.1). NCBI lineage: Bacteria > Candidatus Babeliae > Candidatus Babeliales > Candidatus Chromulinivoracaceae > Candidatus Chromulinivorax > Candidatus Chromulinivorax destructor. The sequence goes on from NZ_CP025544.1 coordinate 344,637, forward strand.
TACCATCTTTAACAATGATACCAGCATTATCTCCAAAGCGGATATAAGAACCATCTTTTCTGCGAAACTCTTTTCTTGTGCGTACTATTAATACGTCAACAACATCACTTTTTTTAACAATTCCATTTGGAACTGCAACTTTCACAGCACATTTAATTAAGTCACCTAAATAAGCATAACGCTTATGTGTACTTCCTACAATATGAATACATTGTAATAATTTTGCGCCTGAGTTGTCAGCTACTTCAAGAAAAGATTCTTTTTGAATCATAGTGCTACCTTATTTAACAACGCGATGTAAATACATGAATTTTGTTTTTGACTTTGGAGCACCGATGTAAAATTCTACAGTATCACCAATTTTAGCCAATGATTGCTCATCATGAACTTTATACTTAGTTGCTTTTTTCACAATTTTATTAAACATCTTATGCTTAAAAGATCTTTCGAATTTGACAACAATAGTTTTATCCATTTTGTCAGAAACTACTTCTCCAAGCATAAGCTTTTTTTTAGTTTCCATGAGCTGTTTCCTGTTGTAAAAGAGTTAAAGTACAAGCTAAGCTTTTTCTTAACTTTCTAACTAAATTAATATCTTTAACTGGCTCTGACATTTTCTTCATTTTTAAACTGAAGATTTCTTTTCTAATTTCATTTGCATAAGCAGTTAGCTCTACAACTGATAATTTTTTTAGCTCTGTTTTAAAAGCTTTACGCATAGCTAATCTACCTTCTTGACGAATTGTGTTTTCATAGGAAGTTTATAAGCAGCTAATTTAAAAATAGCTTTTGCTCTTTCTTCATCTACTTCTGACAATTCAAAAATAATTCTTTCTCTTTTAACAACAGCAACCCAGAATTCTGGATTACCCTTACCTTTACCCATACGGGTTTCAGCAGGTTTTTTTGTTACAGGCTTATCAGGGAAAACACGAATGAAGAGTTTACCTTCTTTCTTGATTTCACGAGAAATTGTCATTCTAGCAGCTTCGATTTGCTGTGCCGTGAACCAAACTGGTTCAAGAGCACGCAATCCGTAAGTACCAAAAGCTATTTCACGAGCTCCCTTAGAAAGACCTTTCATGGTCCCTCTTTGTACTTTTCTAAACTTAACTTTTTTTGGCATTAACATAGGAACTCTTTCTCTACTTTGTTAAACAAGCTGAAAATCACCCTTACAAATCCACACTTTGACACCAATAATTCCATATGTTGTTAATGCTCTTGCATAACCATAATCAATGTTAGATCGTAAAGTATGTAACGGAACAGAGCCCATACGAAGCCACTCAGCACGAGCGATTTCAGCACCGTTCAGACGGCCTTTACAACAAATCTTAATACCTTGAGCATTAGATTTCATTGCTGAAGTACCAGCCTTTTTCATTATTTTCTTGAAACTTGCTCTTTTTACTAATTGATCAGCAATATTTTTTGCAACAAGAACTGCATCTATTTCAGGATTTTTAATTTCTTCAACTGAAATATCTACACTTGCTACATTCAACATTTTTGATAAATCTTTACGTAGATTATCGATTTCTTGTCCTTTTTTACCGATGACAAGACCTGGTCTACTTGTATGTATAATAATACGTACATTATTTCCAGTTTTTTCGATTTCTACACGAGAAAGCTCTGCTGTTTCAAGTGCTTTATCTAAATATTTTCTAATTTTTAAGTCTTCAAGTAATTCTTTTGCATAAGAACCTTTACGACTGTCGCGAGGAAACCACTTTGCATCCCAATCACGATACACACCTACGCGAAAACCAATTGGATTTACTTTTTGTCCCACCAAGTTTCCTTTAAAAATTATTTAGTACTGACTATATTAATTTGTTCAAGTACAACTAAAATGTGACTTAAACGTCTTCTTTGTATTGACGATCTACCCATTGCTGATGGTTTAAAATACTTATGCGTTGGTCCACCATCGATTCTGATTTCAGCTACTTTTAAATCTGTCACAGCTATTTGTGACAAATTTTTAGCGTTCGCTGCAGCTGATTCTATAGCTTTTTTAATAGGTATAGATTTTTCTGCTGGATACACAGATAACCAATCTAGAGCGTACTGAACGTTCTTTCCCCTTACAACGTCTACAATTGGACGTAATTTGTAAGGAGAATATTTTATATATCTGGCTATTGCTTTAAATTGCATGTCTAACTTTCTCTATAATAATATTCTAACACAAAAACAGTGTAACTCAAACTTTTAACCAAGTTGGGTTACAAATTATTTTTGTCCGCTATGAGCTTTAAATGTTCGAGTTGGAGAAAACTCGCCCAAATGATGTCCAACCATGTTTTCTGTGATGAATACATCTAAGAACTTTTTGCCATTATGAACAGCAAAAGTAATTCCAACAAAATCAGGTAAAACTACACTTGATCTTGACCAAGTTTTTATAGTTTCTCGTTTATTACCTGCTTTTAACTTTTGCACTTTTTTCATCAAAGAAGGGTCAACAAATGGCCCTTTTTTTGCGGATCGAGACATATCGTCATCCCATTCTTTTTATATATTTACTTTTATTTGCGTCTTCTTATGATCTTTGAATCTTTACGTTTACGAGTTCTTGTACCCTTACAACCTTTACCCCAAGGAGTCATAGGATGTGATCCAGATTTAGATCTACCTTCACCACCACCATGTGGGTGATCAACAGGGTTCATAGCCATACCACGTACAGATGGTCTAATACCACGATTTCTTGATCTTCCAGCTTTACCCCAAGAAATGTTTTTGAAATCAGCATTTCCTAAAGCTCCAACAGAAGCCCAACAATCAAGATTAATAAGACGAACTTCATTTGAAGGCATTTTCAATGTTGCAAATTCAGCATCTTTTGCAATAATTTGAGCACCACAACCTGCGCTGCGTACAAGTTTTCCGCCTGTTCCTGGTTTCATTTCAATATTATGAATTACGAAACCAACTGGAATTGATCGTAAAGGTAAACAATTTCCAGTAGTCGGTTCAACGTTTTCACCCGCTATAACACGAGATCCAACAGCTAATCCTTCTGGTAAAAGCATATAACGCTTTACACCATTTTTATAAACAACTAGACCAATACGAACGTTTCTGCTTGGATCATATTCTACAGTTGATACAATGCCTTCGATGTTGCGTTCGCTACGCTTAAAATCAATAATACGATATCTCTGAGCAGCACCGCCACCCTGATGACGCATAGTAATTCTACCGTACGCGTTTCTTCCACCTTTTCTTTTCAAACCTACTGTAAGTGCTTTATGAGGAGTAACTTGTGTAATATCACTATTACTCATAAATGTTTGAAATCGCAATGAAGCGTTTTCTGGTTTTCTTGTTACTATAGCCATTCAACTATCCTTAACCGTTATTTTTTTTCAACAGGCTCAGATGAAGAAGCTCCTGCTTGCGTAGCAACATCTCCAAATAAATTAATGTTATAGCCTTCTTTTAATGTCACAATTGCTCGTTTACGAGTTTTATCCGTTGTAATTACTCTAGCTTTAGTCATACGACGTTTGCCTTTGCGAATCATAATGGCAACTTTTTCAACTCTAACTCCAAACAATTTCTCTATCGCTTCTTGAACTAATGGTTTATTAGCTTGCATATGCACTTCTAATACCAATTTTTGCAATGCTTGATTTTGTTTGTAAGCTTTATCAGAAACAACTGGCCCTTGGATAATATCGTATATAGTTAGTTCCATTGTGCCACCATATCTTTAAAGTTGCTAAAATCTTTTTTCAGTACCACTAAATAATCGCTGTTAGATATATCGTATGCATTCAAAGAATCAAATGATATAACTTGAACATTAGATAGATTTCTTAATGATAACCAACTTGCGTAATCATCTCTTTGTAAGAAAATGCTAACTTTTTTACCTGTTACACCGATATTTTGTAATGCTGCAAAACCTACTTTTGTTGATGGTTTGTTATCTTCAAGTTGCAAATTAAGTGATATAATTTTGTTATTATCAGCATAAGTAGCAATTAAAGCTCTCATCACTTCAAATTTAGTACGTTTAGTGATTTTCAAAGTACGAGTTCTAGCTTGAGGTCCGAAAATAACACCCCCACCTCTCCATAAAGGAGATTTAGCTGAACCAGCACGTGCTCTACCTGTTCCTTTTTGCTTCCATGGCTTTCTTGTTGATCTAGCAACATCAGCACGACCTTTACAACCAACAGTCCCTTGACGCCAGTTTTGTAAAAGAGCTCTGATCCACACAGCATAGCTACGTGAAACGTCTTTTTCAGGAACAACTAACTCTAAATCTTTTATAGAAAGAAAATCTATAGCAAAAGATTTATCCGCTGTTGTTTTTGTATCTTTTATATCTTGCTTAGTCATTTTCTATCCACGTTTGCTAAGAAACACTAAAGATCCTGGCTTACCAGCCATAGAACCTTTAACGAGTACTATATTATCTTCTGAACGTACTTGAACAACTTGTAACTTTTGTGTAGTTCTTTGTTTGTCACCCATATGTCCAGGCATTTTTTTACCCTTAATAACTTTTCCTGTTGCACGCATGTTACCAATACTGCCCGGTTTTCTTGAAAAAGTTGAACCATGACTTTTTGGTCCACCGCCAAAGCCCCAACGTTTCATTACACCAGCAAAACCGCAACCTTTTGTAATTCCTGTTGCATCAACAGAATCGTCTTTTGCTAAGATAGTTCCTAAATCGATAGATGATCCTACTGTAAGACCTTCTGGCAATTCAGTTATTGAAATTTCTTTAATAAAAAGACAATGTTGTTTCAGTTTTTTCAACCATTCTGCTGAGAAAGATTGACCTTGATACTTTTTACGTAAACAAGCAACCTGAATCGCGTTATAGCCATCAACTTCAACTGTTTTGATTTGAGTCACAAACCAGCCTGCTGTATTAACAACTGTTACAGGAACAACTTTACTGTCGTCTCCAAACACTTGCGTCATACCGACTTTAAGACCCCAAATACCTTGTATCATTTCTAAAACCTTTCTGATCTATCTAATCTCGACGTCAACGCCGGCAGATATATTTAATTTCATCAAAGCTGTCATGGTTTGATCAGATGGAGAAATGATCTCTAAAATACGCTTATGCGTAATCAGCTCAAACTGCTCTCTTGATTTTTTATTAACGTGCGGAGAGCGTAATACCGTAAAACAACGATGCTTATTTGGTAAAGCAACTGGACCAACTAAGTCGGTCCCAGTTTTTTTTGCTGTTAAAGCAATTTGCTTTACAGCTTTATCAAGCAATTGATGGTCATACGATTTCAGCGTCAAACGAATTTTCTGCTTTTTCATCTATTAATCAACCTCAATTATGCAATAATTTCTGTTACAATTCCTGAACCAACAGTTCTGCCACCTTCACGGATTGCAAAACGTAATTCTTTTTCCATAGCAATTGGAGCTATCAAATCAACGATCAATGTTACGTTATCACCTGGCATAACCATTTCACGACCAGCTTCTAAAGTTACAACACCTGTTACGTCTGTTGTTCTGAAGTAGAATTGAGGTCTATAGTTACCAAAGAATGGACTGTGACGACCGCCTTCTTCTTTGCTTAAGATGTAAACTTCACATTTGAATTTTTTATGAGGTTTAATTGATCCAGGTTTAGCAATAACCATACCACGAACAACATCTTCTTTTTTAATACCACGAAGAAGAAGTCCTGCGTTATCGCCAGCTTGACCTTGATCTAAATCTTTTTTAAACATTTCGATGCCTGTTACAGTTGATTTCATGGTATCACGTAAACCAACTAATTCAACAGGTTCACCAATCTTAACAATACCTTGCTCGATTTTACCTGTTGCTACAGTCCCACGACCAGCAATAGAGAAAACACCTTCAACTGGCATTAAGAATGGTTTGTCAACTTCACGTTTTGGAACTGGAATGTATGAATCAACAGCTGCCATTAAACGATCGATTGATTCTGAACCAAGGAAACTCTTTTCGCCGTTTAAAGCTTTTAAAGCTGAACCACGAACAACAGGAACATCGTCCCCAGGGAATCCATATTTAGACAATAATTCACGGATTTCTTCTTCAACCATGTCAACCATTTCTTCATCATCAACCATGTCCACTTTGTTAAGGAACACAACTAAGCAAGGAACGTTAACGTTTTTAGCAAGAAGAATGTGCTCTCTTGTTTGAGGCATTGGACCATCTGCTGCTGATACTACAAGAATAGCACCATCCATTTGAGCCGCACCTGTGATCATGTTTTTAACATAATCAGCGTGACCTGGACAATCTACGTGAGCATAGTGACGATTTGCAGTCTCATATTCAACGTGAGACGTTGCAATTGTTATACCACGAGCTTTTTCTTCTGGAGCATTATCGATTTGATCGAATGGTTTAGCTATAGCTCCACCTTTTTCTGCTAATACCGTCGTGATTGCAGCGGTCAAAGTAGTTTTTCCATGATCAACGTGACCAATTGTACCTATATTGACGTGCGGTTTGCTTCTATCGTATACACCTTTTGCCATCTATCTTCTCCCGATAACAACAATTAACAATAAATTTATTTATTCTTTTTTTCTACAAGCGATTCTTGAACATGACGAGGAACTTCTTGATACAATTTAAATTCCATTGCATAACCAGCTCTTCCTTTAGTCATAGAACGCAAATCTGTTGCATATCCAAACATTTCACCTAGTGGAACTTCAGCATTAATAATTTGAGTTTTACCTTTTGCTGTCATGCCTAATATTTTTCCACGTCGTGAGCTAAGGTCACCTATAACATCACCCATATGATCATCTGGTGTTTCCACTTCAACTTTCATAATTGGTTCAAGTAATACTGGAGACGCTTTATCCATACCAGATTTGAAAGCCATTTTTGTTGCCATTTTAAATGCTATCTCAGATGAATCAACATCATGATATGAACCATCATACACTATTACTTTAATATCAACAACTGGGTTACCTAATAAAGTTCCCGCTGTAACAGCTTCTAAGGCACCTTTTTCAATAGCTGGAATAAATTCTCTTGGAACTGTTCCACCTACAACTTGGTTTTCAAATTCATAACCAGCGCCACGTGCTAATGGCTCTAGCTTAATCCAAACGTGTCCATATTGACCACGTCCACCAGATTGCTTAATGAATTTACCTTCAACGTCTACAGCTGTTTGAATTGTTTCTTTGTAAGCTACTTGTAACTGACCTTGAACAACTTCAACTTTATGCTCACGTTTTAAACGATCAACAACGATCTCTAAATGCAATTCACCCATACCAGAAATAACTGTTTGGTTTGTTTCATGGTTATACGTAAAATGGAAAGATGGATCTTCTTGACTCATTTTTTTCAGAGCTAAAACCATTTTTTCGTGTTCGCTCTTCTCTTTTGGTTCAACTGAAGCTGAAATAACTGGAGCAGGAATATCAATCGACTCAAGTAATACTGGATGACTTTGATCACACAATGTATCACCTGTATTAATATCTTTAATCCCAACAACAGCCACAATGTCACCTGCGCGAGCAGATTCAATTTCTTCACGTTTATTAGCATGCATCTTAATCAAACGACTTACGCGTTCTTTAGTGCCTTTAGAAGCGTTATAAACATATGAACCAGATGTTAATGTTCCTGAATAGATACGAACGAAAGTCAATAACCCTACGAAAGGATCTGACATGATTTTAAAAGCTAAAGCAGCGAAAGGACCTTTACTGTCTGATTCTCGAGTAATTTCTGCACCTGTATTTGCATCAACGCCTTTTACAGCTGGTACATCTAAAGGTGAAGGTAAATAATCAACAACAGCATCTAATAAAAGCTGAACACCTTTATTTTTGAAAGCAGTTCCACAGAAAACAGGATATACATTTCTGCTGATAACACCTTTACGAATAGCTGCTTTAATTTCTTCAACTGAAATAGCTTCTTCGTTTAAATATTTTTCAGCTAATGCATCATCAAAGTCTGAAGCTTTTGAAATGATAGCATCACGCATTTCTGCTATTTGATCAGCATACTCTGCAGGAGCATCAAGCCAAGTAACTTTTGGACTTAACAAATCTGTTTCTTTTTCAAAAGAAACCATTTTACCTGTAATAACATCAATCAGACCTTTAAAGTCTTCGCATTGCCCCATAGGAATTTGCATCGCAAGAGCATTGCCATGACCTAATTTCTCATTAATATCAGCTACAACATCAAAGTAGTTAGCTCCAATGCGATCTAACTTATTAATAAAGATAACACGAGGCACTTCGTAACGTTCTGTTTGTCGCCATACAGTCTCTGATTGAGGTTGTACACCAGCAACGCCACAGAAAACACCAACAACTCCATCTAAAACGCGTAATGAACGACCTACTTCGATCGTGAAATCAACGTGCCCAGGAGTATCGATAATATTCACCTGACAATCTTTCCAGAAACATGTAGTCGCCGCAGATTGAATAGTAATACCACGTTCTTGCTCTTGTTCCATCCAGTCCATAGTTGCTGCACCTTCGTGCACTTCACCAATCTTATGGGAAATGCCGGTGTAGAACAAAATACGCTCGGTTACAGTTGTTTTACCAGCATCAATATGAGCGGCAATACCTATATTTCGATATTTATCTAGAGAATATTTCATGTTACGTACCTTTTACCAAGAATAATGTGAAAACGCGCGGTTTGCTTCTGCCATTTTATGCACATCTAATCTTTTTTTCATAGCACCGCCTCTGCCTTCATAAGCATCAAGCAATTCATGACCAAGACGTAGCCCCATTGATTTATCTGTTCGAGAAGATGCACCAATGATTAACCATCTTAAAGCTAATGATCTACCACGAACAAGACTTACTTCACTTGGAATTTGATATACGCTACCACCAACACGGCGAGAACGTACTTCTACTAAAGGTACTACTTGATCATATGATTTTTGGAAAGCTTCTAAGGCTTTATCACCTTCTCCAAAACGTTTAGACATAACGTCTAACGCTTCGTAAACAATTTTACGAGCAACGTTTTTTTTGCCACGTTCCATTACAACGTTAATTAAACGTTGAACTAGTTCTGATTGATAACGAGGATCTACCCCAATATCACGTTTTTTGATAACCGTTTTGCGTCTTGGCATCTATAGTTCCTTTATTTCTTTTTAGCTTTAGTAGCTTCTTGTCCTGGTTTAGGACGCTTTGTTCCATATTTAGAACGAGACTGTTTTCTATTTACTACACCAGCAGCATCCAATGCTCCACGGACAATGTGATACTTACAACCTGGTAAATCTTTTACTCTTCCACCACGGATTAAAACCATAGAGTGTTCTTGTAAGTTATGTCCTTCACCAGGGATGTATGCTGTTACTTCAACACCATTTGATAGTTTGACACGAGCTACTTTACGTAACGCTGAGTTAGGTTTTTTAGGGGTTACTGTGAACACCCTAGTACAAACACCGCGTAGTTGAGGACAAGCCTCTAACGCGGAGCTTTTTGATTTTGTTATGACTTTATCGCGTCCAAAACGCACAAGCTGATTAATTGTTGGCATGCATACACCTTCTTATAACATCTAAAAACTGTAAGTTACTTTTCAGAAAAAATTAATTATTTCTAATATTAGAAATATAAAATATCTTTACAACACTGGTATTGTCTAAATTTAATTATAAATTGTTTATGACTTTTTTCAAGCAAAATCAGTAAAGCATATAAGTATAAATACTTTTATTCTTCTTTGACTGATTTTTAGCCATAAAAAAACATAGATGATTCTGAATCTAACTATAGACTTGTAGCCTACATCATGATACTGTAGATGAGAAAAAAAGCATATTATAATTATAAATATTTTCAATGATTATTTTTTAGGATATCAATGATTTCAAACATTCTCTCTCTACAAAGTCTCACTCATATATTTTCAATTATATCATCAATAATCTTAAGCTTATTAGGAATCACAGGAATTATCGTATTTCACGAATTCGGGCACTTTATTTTTTGTAAATTTTTCGGTGTATATACACCAACATTCTCTGTGGGTATGGGTAAGAAATTATATAGAAAAATGATTGGTCAAACTGAATTTTGTATTTCAGCTGCTCCTCTTGGTGGTTATGTTGAAATAGCAAATGAAACAAGCAATGGGCAAAAAGGTTTTAATTCAATCAATTATTTACAAAAATTTCTTATTATACTTGGTGGAATTGGCTTTAATATGCTTTTTGCATATATAGTTTTTAGTGCATTATTTTATGTAGGAATGCCAGATTCAGCATTTATGCCTTATGAAAATACTTACCCAATAGTACAAACCATATCACCCGCTTCAATTAATCATGGAATATTAGAATCAGACGATATTATTATAGCTATTAATAATCAAGCTGTTCAAAATCAGTCTGAAGTCATTAAACATGAAATCAACAGTTGCATAGCTGATGATAAAACTGACGTTAATGTTGTTATTGAAAGAGACAATCAGCAACACTCAATAACATTACAATTAAATCCTGATAAAAAACCTCTTCTTCTTGAAGATAGACTTGAGCTATGTTTTACACGCAAAGCTCCTTTGAATCTCATGCAAAGCATTTCAAATGGCATAACACTTACAAATTTCTACATTATAACAATCTTTAGCAGCCTTAAGAACTTAGTAAATACAAAAAACACTCAAGGGCTTGCAGGGCCAATTATGACGCTTACATCAAGTACTAAAATTGCTCAAAAAGGAATAAAATCACTTCTTATCTTCTTAGCAATTATTAGTATTAATCTTGGCATCATGAATTTACTACCATTACCAATATTTGATGGCGGGCAATTTGTTCTATTTACCATAGAAACACTTATGAAGCGAGAAATGTCAGATTCCATAAAAGAAATGATAGGCATGTTCTCTTGGGTTTTAATTCTAGGTCTTATGATTGTATTTAGTATTAAAGATGTCTATACACTTATCTATCAATATTTATTGTAAAAATCTAACTCAAGAACTGTATATGAAAAATATATTTTTATCTGTAATTTTCATCTCAATGATAAGCTGTCATATCAACGGCAGCTTTCATCGTGCTCCACGAAAAATTATTGCAAGTTTATATTCGCTACAAAAATGCAGTACAATACAAAACTTAAGACCAGAAGAATTGATTCAGATTGAAGCCTTACTTACACAGTCAGAAGAAAGAATAATTGATCATATTCAAAAATTGACTACTAAGGTTGAATATATAGATAGTGAATCTTTAAAATTATCTGATCTATATAATGTTTTACCAAAAGAAGAAGTAAGCTATCTAAAAAGAGGTCTTGATAAATAAATCTATATCTCTCGATTAAAATACAAAAATAAAAGCCCGACATTGTAATTAAACAATGTCGGGCTTTTTACTATCTAAAACTTAATTACGCAACTAGACCAGTTGATGAACCAACTTGTGCTAGATGTTTGTGTTCAGCACCAGCGTATACTTTAAGCTTTTTCAAAATTTGCTTGTTAAGCGTATTTTTTGGAAGCATTAATTTTACTGCTTTGATGATGATCGCTGTTGGATCTTTTTCAAACACTTGCTTAGCTGTTAATACTTTACGATTTCCAAGATAACCACTGTGTGATATATATTCTTTTTGATCCCATTTATTACCAGTCAAAACGATTGCTGAAGCATTAATAACAACAACATAGTCGCCGCTATCTGTATGAGGAGTATACATTGCTTGATCTTTACCACGTAATGCATTTGCTACTTGTACAGCTAGACGTCCAAGTGATTGTCCTTGAGCATCCATAACGCGCCATTGTGGATTTCTGTCTTCTTTGCGAAGATAAAAAGCCTTATTCATATCCATGTGATTAACCTTGTTTTATCTTAAAAATATACTTTTATTGTCATATCAATGTTGCTATAAAAACTACTTCTTACTAATTGTAAATGAAAAGTTCTTACAGGTCAACATCAAAGGATTGTTGAACCATTTCTTCAACAGCTTGAATACTCTTTGGAATAGCTTCACTTAAACAAACGGGGGTTGTTTGATCTACAATCCAATAGTTATCCTCAATGCGGATTCCAAGCTGCTTTTCGGGAATATAAAGACCCGGTTCAATCGTTATAATATCACCTTCTTGTAAAGGCCGACTTACATCACCAACATCATGAACATCCAATCCTAAGAAATGTCCGATGCTATGAGTGAAATATTTTTCATAACCATGTTTTTTAAAAAAATTAAGAGCTATATGATGAAGCGATAATTCTTGCTCATCTTTATTAGAAAGCCACATTCCAGGCTTAGCCTGCTCTGCAACCAACTCTTGGCACTCTAACACTAATTCATATAATTGTTTTTGCTCTGCTGTAAATTTACCTGATACAGGATACGTTCTGGTAACATCAGCACAATAATAATTATATCGAGCACCCGCATCAACTACAACTAATTGTCCATCAAGTAACGGTTGATTATTTGTACTATAATGCAAAATTGTACCTCGAGGACCACCTGCTACAATTGATGGATACGCTGCACAAGCACCTTGTTCAGCAAAAACGAATTCTAACGTCGCCTGAACTTCTGCTTCATTACGGCCTGGCTTTAACATATGCATTGCAGCCTGGTGAGCATTTGCTGTAATTTCAGCTGCTTTATACAACAACTCAAGTTCAACCATCTCTTTTTTACGCCGCAACTGTGCTGTTTGAGCTGAAATATCAATAATATGATCATGCAAGTTGGGTATTACTTGTGCTAATCTATCAACAACTGCACGAATTTCAATTGCTTGATAACTATTTGAAGGATAGATGGTAAAAATCTTTTTACCATCACGAATCAAATCAGATAATAGTGCCGTAATATTTTCATACGTTGCATAATCAAAATAAGGATAAACATGAACTGAAGGAAATATTTTTCCAGTTACCTGCAAATCATCAAATCCTTGTTCTTGTATATTATTTTGAGTTATATCAGCTGCACTATCGACCCACTGTGCACGAGTATCAGTGTATGCTGGCTTATAAAAAACTTGTTTATCTTGAGATATAACCATGACTGATGCTGGTTCAATTATTCCTGAAAAATAATAAAAGTTACTTTCTTGAACAAATGATCGGTAAGCACTGTCACATGGTGAAAATAAAACAATAGGACCTTGATACGATGCATGTTGAGTTCTTACAAGGTCAAGTAATTGATCTCTTCTGTTTTTATAATTCATATATATTTTATACCTTTTTAAAATGGACGACGATCAGCTAATGCTTTAAACATCGTCAATCTGTCAATAAACTCAAGTGACGACCCAACCGGAACACCTTTAGCTAAACATGATATCTTTACATCAATTTTCAATAATTTTTGTACGATATATGCAGATGTAGCTTCACCTTCTGGAGTCTGGTTCATTGCTAAAATAATTTCTTTAACAGGATGAACTATTCGAGAAACTAATTGATTAATAGTTAAATCTTCTGGTCCTATACCATCAAGAGGACATATTGTACCTCCTAACACGTGATACAACCCTTTATACCCTTCTGTTCGTTCAATAGCTAAAAGCTCTTGCCAAGACTCTACAACACAAATAATAGATGTATCTCGCTTGGTATCACCACAAAATAAACATGCTTGACCTCGTTCTTGCCACACAAAGCAGCGAGAACAAGGAATTAAATTAAGCTTAGCTGATTTTAAAGCAGCACAAAAAGCATCTATTTTTGCTGGATCCATTTCTAAAAAATGTGATAAAACTCGGTATAAATTTTTCGATGCCAAAAAAGGCACTTGCTGTAGTTGCTTTACAACACCTTGCAATGTTGGCAAACGATGTATCATATATTACCTTTTTTGTAAATTTGTACGCACTGAATCAACAAGAGAGTTTACTAAAATATATAACACTAATCCTGCTGATGCATATGACATAACTGTTGTCATCAATAAAACTAATCCATAGCGTAAAACATTTTTTTGAGGATCTTTTGAAGCAGGAGCAGCCATCAGCATTGAAAATCCAAACATAAGAGGTAAAATGTAGTAAGGATCAACTGCATACAAATTTGAAATCCATAAAAAAGACGCTCCATACAATTCAATTGCATTGTATAAAACAGAGTTTAAAGCTATAAAAGTAAATCCTTGCAATAAGATCGGTAAGAATCCACCTAATCCAGGCATTCCATATTTTTTAATAACTTCAAGGCGTTCTTGCTCTAATTGAGCTGGATTATTTTTATATTTTTTTTGTAAATAATCCATTTTCTTTTGGATTTCCATCCCTTTGCGCAAACTTTTATCACTATAAAGCGCAAACGGTAAAAGCAATAATTTCATTACAAGCGTTAATAAAATAATTGCCCATCCATAATTTCCAATTTTTTCTTGTAAATAGTTCAAGATATTCAAAAGTGGATGAGATACAAACGAAAACCATCCAAAATTTAATGTTTGCAATAAACGATTATCAACTGCAGTCATAGCTTTTGCTGTCTTTGGTCCAACAAAGAATGAAATTTTCCAGTTGCCAGATTCTTCAATCAATCGACTTTCTAAAATACCTGCTATATGCCCCGAACTATTTTTTTTCATATATGCACGTTGCACAAAACTTTGTTCATCTTTTACCATTGCATGAACAATAAATTTACTTTCATAACCAAAAAAAGTTGGCATCACCCAATATTTTTTTAAATTATCATTTTTCAAAAGATCGATTGCTGTAAGATTGCTTCCTTTTTCATTATTAACAAAACCTGTAATTTTATCTGTACTAATTGCTGGCTGCATAACTGGTTGCGTAATGAAAATTCTTGCTTGCAATGGACTTGTAACCAAAGAACCATTGCTCTTAATAGCAATGTCTAAGTCCATTTGGTAAGAACTATTATGAAGCGTAAATGTTTTTATAATAGTACCGGCAGAAAAATCTGCTGCATACTGAATAGTCTGCACAAGACTTTCTTGATTGCCAACAACATCTATTAATGTATACATCAACGGACTATCTTTTTCTAACGCAAGCAAGAAACAATTTTCATCTGCAAGCATAGTGTTAATAGATTCTTGTTTATCTTGCCAAGGGAAAGAGAAACTTTGTAAAACTGCACCTTTATTTGAGAAAACATACGAAGCTTGAGGTGTTGTTATAACTTGTAAAGACTCTAAAATTTCTTCATTTTTATTTTCAAAAATAACATCTAAATTTAAAGGCTTATTGATATCTTGTAGTGATGGAGCAAAAAATCCTGATCCTGATTTAATTTGATTTTGCGTTAATTGTTTTTCATTTTTTGGCTCAAAATAATATTGAACACAATACGTCATAGCAATAGCAAACGTTAATGGAAATATCCATTCTTTAATATTCATAAAATTCCTATAAATGTTGGTGATATTTATCAATGTACATGTTCAACTGATTGTGAACATAATTTTTATAAAGACTATCAAATATACTCTATTTAAGCTAGAACAAAGTTATGATAAAAATCCTTTTACAATACATTAAATCATGCTATAACAATAAAAATTTAAAAAGGAGGTTATTGTGAAAATGATGAAACGGCAGTACCGCATTGGTGAATTAGCAAAGCAACTCAAATTAAAAAAATTTGTCTTACGATTCTGGGAAAAAGAGCTTGGGATTAAGCCTCAACGATCAATAGGTGGTCAGCGATTCTACCAAGAAGAAGATTTTGAAACATTTAAAACAATTAAAACATTATTATATGAAAGAAAGTTTACTCTTGCTGGTGCAAAAAAAGAACTTTCTTTACTTAATGCACCAAAAAAATCTATCATTGCATCGCAAAAAACAGATATGAATATCTCACCTTCTCAATTAAAGATTCATGACGAACCAAGTTCAATACATAAAGAACTTCTCTCAATTAAATACAAGCTCCAAAGACTCCAAGAATTACTATAAAAAAACTCTAAATTCCTTATTCTTATATAATATTAAAATGTAAATATAAAGAATAAGGATAAAAATGTACAAAAAAAGCCATATTCATTTTGTTGGAATTAATGGCATTGGTATGAGCGGAATTGCAAAAATTTTACACGCGCAAGGTCATAGTATCTCTGGATGTGACCTTGCGCTGGAAATGAATAACGTCCAAGAACTTATCACTGATGGATGCAATATCAGCTATAGCCATAATACAACAGCATGCAACGATGCTTCTATTGATACATTTGTCTATTCTTCTGACGTTTCATATGATAGCCCAGAACTTATTGCAGCTCGTAATCGCGGTATAAAAACTGTTCAACGAGCTGTTATTTTAGCTGAAATCATGAGACCTAAATTTTCTATAGGTGTTGCTGGTTCACATGGTAAAACAACAACAAGCTCAATGATAAGCCATATTCTTACACAAGCACAAGTTGATCCAACTGTTATTGTTGGAGGCGTTATGAATAATAGCCATTCTAATAGCCGTTACGGACAAGGTAAATACACCGTTGCAGAAACTGATGAAAGTGATAAATCATTGCTTTTACTTCCTGTTTGTTTAGCTGTATTAACAAACATAGACTTTGAGCACGTTAATGTGTACAAAAATTTATCTGAAGTTTCAGACGTTTTTACAACATACCTTAATAAAGTTCCTTTTTATGGAAAAGCTATCGTTTGCCTTGATGATAAAAACATACAAACCATCTTACCAAATCTTACCTGCAATATAATTACCTATGGAACAACCAATCAAGCTCATATTCAAGCTATTAATATTCAGCTTACAAGTGATGATGCTTCATTTGACATCATAGATACTAGATGCAATTTACATATAGGGCATATTAAACTGCCTATGCCAAGCATTTATAATGTGTTAAATGCTACTGCAGCAATTGCAACATGCTTAGAAATTGAGCTTTCTTTTAAGACTATTAAACAAGCTTTAGAATCATTCCTCGGTGTTGATAGAAGATTTACACTGAAAGGAATTATAGCTGAAAAAAATATCTCAATTTATGATGATTACGGGCATCATCCAACAGAAATTCATCACAGCTTAATCACAGCCAGACGAAAATGCAAAAATAATCTTATTGTTGTATTTCAACCACAAAGATACTCTCGAACTTTTCATCTCTGGAATGAATTTATTCAAACATTCAAAAATTCTGATATTACACACCTGATACTCACTGATATTTATGGAGCAAGCGAAACTCCTATTGAAAACATTTCAGGAGAGCAACTTGCACTGGAAATAAAAACAATAGCTCCTCATATTCAAGTTGATTACATTGCATACGCAAATGACTTACAAGAAATAAAAAATAAAGTCTTATCAATTGCTGTACCACATGATTTAATTCTCTTGCTTGGAGCTGGAAAAGTAAATAAACTTGCTCAAAAATTATTACTATAAATCTTGATTTTATTATTCCAAAATCTCTATAATGACGATAAGAAAACATTTTTATAGAGAATGTAAAAAGGAATATAATGAACAAGAAACTAATCATGCTCAGTTGTTTAACATTACTGACATCGTACGTGCATGCTGGATATGGTGGTGGTTTTGCAACAGGCGCAATTTTAGGCACTGGAATTACATTAGCAGCAACCTCTGGTTCTCGTAATGCAAATCGTGATCCTTATTACGAAGTTGATCGAGAGCGCGCTCGCCAAGAAGCTCGAGAAATACGAGAAGAAACTCGCCAAAAAAAAGAAGAAGATGCACGTAAAAGAAAACAAGCAAAAAGAGACGCTGAATTAGAACGAAAACTTGAGCAAAAAAGAGATCATCTTGCTCGATCAAGAGGTTACCAACGACCAAAAAGTCATGACGATGTAATTATTAAAAAACCTACCGTAGTTAAAAATAGAACAATAATAGATGCGACTGAATCTAACCTGAATGAACAACGAGAACGTCAAATTAAAAAATTACAGCTCGAAGTAAAAAAATTAGAATTAGAGCAATTACAAGCTGATGCATAAATTCTTGCATATATTTATTGTAAATTAATGAGGAAGTCGTGAGTATGTCACTTCTTCCTCTAATACAATCGTATATAAATTTTGATATATTCTCTTTTATATTGATTAACAAATAATTTTATAAGCATCAAGCAATATAAATAATTCAATTTCTTTTTGGTACAATGTATTTAAAAAAGTATCAATGCTGTATAATTACAGGCTTTGTATTTCAAGTAGACTTGTCAATGTCCTCAGTTTCCAATGTGTTACCACAAATTTTCTTTAAATTTTATTTCACAGTCAATGTCCCTATCTAAAACTGATGGGCATACCAACTTTAGTATTTTAAAATTTTATCTTACATGCTATTTGCAAGCAAAACAAACTAAAAAAAACTTAAAAACAAATTTTCAAGTTTTTTCTATTATACTAAATCCAACAAAAAAAAGGTTCTAGCTGAATGCTTTTTGCTTTTTATTGATTTATCCGGTTTCAATTTGTCATAATATATGTAATAAAGTTACACTCAATAAAAAGGAGGTATTATGAATAAAAAATTATTAATTATAGCATTTGCACTTTTTACTCTTGATATAAGTATAGATGCACGAGGTGGCGGCGGCGGTGGTCGTAGTATGGGCGGCGGCGGTGGCCGTAGCATGGGTGGCGGCGGTGGCCGTAGCATGGGTGGCGGCGGTGGCCGTAGCATGGGTGGCGGCGGTGGCCGTAGCATGGGTGGCGGCGGTGGTCGTAGCGGAGGCTCAAACGCAGGCAGAAGTAGTGGAAGTGGTGGCAGAAGCACAAGCAAAGGCTCAATGGGCGGACGCACTGGAGGGTCAAGTAGTGGTGCAAGTAGAAGTGGTCGCAGCGCAGGCAGTAGCTCTTCTGTCAATAGATCGGGTACTGGTGGGAGTAGAAGTAGCGGAAGTAGAAGCGGCAGCAGTTCAAGTAGCAGTAGTAGCTCATCTTCTTCTCATACTAACAACTATTACGGCGGCGGTGGTTATGGCGGCTATGGATACGGCGGTTATGGCGTTGGGATGGGACTTGCAACAGGCGCTCTTCTTGGAACAACAGTAGCTTTAGCTGCTACAAGTGGTGGAAGCAATAATAACTCTGCACCTCAAACTAATCCCGTAGACCAAGCTACAGCGGAACAAATAAGATATGAAACAAAAAGAAAACAGGCTGAAGATGAAGCAAATGAACATGCAAGTGATGCTGAACACGAAGCAAGAATCAAACAATTAGAGCAAGAAATTGCCCAGCTTCAAGCCGAACAATACGGAGTCTAGTAAAAAAAGAAAGGTGCTTAGGCACCTTTCTTACATAAATAAATAGTTAATTTATTTTCTGAAATCAAAATTGAGCAAATTTGAGTCGGTTTTGTATAGTACAGTAATCTATCTTGTGCATGAGACTCTGCTAACAATTCCCAACCACAACGTTCCATTTGTTGTTGATAAAAATCAGCTAATTCTTGAGATGGCATCATAGTTGTATAAAATAGCTGAACTTGGTCATGCTCATCAGGCACAGTTTCAATAGACTGTAAAGTAACTAAAAATGGAGTATCTGGCAAATCTGAATATTTTGCCAAAATTTCTTTTTGTTGAAAATTTTCAATATATACAGGTTTTTTTATTCCACAACCAGCACAAAGCATGAAAAAAAATAAATAAAAAATATAGCTCATGAAGCCTCATTCTTGAAATCAAAATATGCACAAAATAATAAAGGCCACTTACATGAAGTGACCTTTATTATATAAAAACTACTTTACTTCAGAAATCTCTTGAGAAGCTCTTGAACGTAAATCCTTAACAGGACGAATTTTTCTTTGAATTTTTTCTTTAACTCGAGCAGCTCTACCAACGCGATCACGTAGATAATACAGTTTTGCACGGCGAACTTGAGCTTTTGTAACAACTTTAATTGATTCAATCATTGGTGCATAGAAAGGGAAAATTCTTTCAACAGCGATGCCGTTTGCGCCAATTTTTCTTACCGTGAAAGTTGATGAAGCACCTTTTTTGTGCTGAGCAATCAAGTTTCCTTCGAAAATTTGAATTCGTCTTTTATTACCTTCTTCTACCCATTGAGAAACCGCAAGAATGTCACCGATACATAATTGAGGAAAATTTCTCTCATACATACCAAGCGAATTAATTGTTTCTTTGGTAAAGCCTTTTGCTATCATACAAATATCCTTAAACCATCTATATTTTTATATCTTAAATCTTAACTTAACGCTTTATTTTAGTATACTTCAAAAATTTCAACCTGCCAAATCAAGTTTTTCACTTTTGTAAAGCAACTCCCAACCATTTATCAAGAATAATAGCCACAGCAGACCGAACTGATAAATGATTAAAATCATAATAACTTTGCAATGGAGGTAACATATAATCACATCTTTGTAATAATTTTTCCGACATACCAGACCCTGTTCCAAAAAGAAAGAGAACCGGTCTATCATGTTGCCATACAATTTCTTGATCAAAATATGTTATTGCTTGCTGAGCATCTTGTTGACGAGCTGACGTTCCAATGATCAAAGGTTTTTTACCTTCTTTCTTTTCGATTGCCATAATTACATCATCAAGTTCATTTTCAAGCCTGACCGATAACACTGCATGATGTCTTTTATTATTATAATCACCACCAATCTTTTCATCCACCCAAAAGCTCAACATCTTTTGTACCATTTTTTGTTGATCTTTTAAATTCGTAACAACAAAAAAGTTTTTTAGGCCATACGTGGTGCTGGATCGAGCAATATCATGAATATCAATGGATGTCACGGATGTAGGTCCTATACGGCCCTCTTTTAACATCATATCATTATGCATTAAAGCAACATAATGGTGAGGAATATATTTTTTAACTAGCGTACGCTCAGCTTGAGTTGTTGAAACTGATCGCAACCAATTAAAATGTTTTTTAACCGTTAGCTGTGCCGCTTGCTCTTGACGCCAAGATTCAATGGCAGCGTGATTTCCAGATCTTATTATTTCTGGAACAGTCACACCTTTCCATACAATCGGTCTTGTATATTCAGGATAATCGACAAAAGCTCCAGAAAAAGAATCTAATTGAACAGACTCTTCTTTTCCAACAATTCCAGGAACAAATCGTAACAAACCTTCAATGAGTAACATTGCAGGAATATCTCCGCCCATAACAACGAAATTTCCAACAGATACAAGCTCATCTGCATAGTGACTTTCAACTCGAGCATCCAAACCTTCGTAACGACTTGCAATCAACATAATATGTTTTTGATCTTTAATTCGTTCATACAGCTCTTGTAATCGAGGTTGCGTCATTACTTTACCCTGAGGAGATAAAATAATTTTGTACGCAGTCCCTAGCGCAGTCTCACCTGCAGTAACTGCTTGATCAATAATCTCTGGTTTAATTAACATTCCGGCATTATGCCCAAATGTAGTATCATCAACGCGACTTTTTGGCGGAGCGTATGATAAAAGATTATTGGTATGACAAGAAACAAGCCCTTTTTCTTGAGCTTTTTTTATTAAGCTTGCATCAAAAAAGGGTTTATAAAGTTCTGGAAATAGTGTTAGAACCGAGATGTTCATGAATAAGTACTACTTTGAATCTTGAGCAGGAGCAGCTTTTTTTGCTACTTTAGCTTTTGGAGCAACAGCATTATCTACAACAACTGCTGGTGCTGCTTGTTTATTTTTAATTTTTTGCAAGCGTTTAACAGAATCAGTTACAATTGCACCAACAGAAACCCAATGTTGAATACGTTCTTCATGCCATTGAACAATCGTTTTAGTTAACGGATTGTATGTACCAAGATTTTCTAGATATTCACCATCACGTTTTTTTCTAGAATCTACAGCAACAATTCTGTATACAGGAGCGTGTTTTTTACCGATACGAGTAAAGCGTATTTTTACAGCCATTCAAAAACCCTTGAATTTGGTTAATTAAAATATTTTTTTTTCTTTAAAAGCTTAACAAATTGTTGGCTTTGTTCAAATCTCTGCAACAATTGAGCTACATCAGCGATAGAAACTCCAGCACCTTTGGCAACTCTTTGCTTACGAGAATTATCTAAAATCTTCGGATACAACTTCTCTTTTTTCGTCATTGATCCGATTATTGCTCGAAATTTTTTCATTTCTTTTTCACTCTGCTCTATCTGAGCACTTGATATATTCAAGTTAGCCATACCAGGCAAATATTTAATCATACTTGATATAGAACCAAGTCTATTTGCCATAGACAACTGTTTTGAAAAATCCTCAAGTGTCATATGACCTGAGCGAAAACTACTCTCTAGACTATATTTTTCATCTTTTTCAATTTTTTCTTCTGCATTTTCTACTAATGTTAAAATATCTCCCATACCAAGCATTCTTTTAGCAATACGCTCAGGACGGAAAATTTCTAAATTATCAATTTTTTCACCAGTACCCATAAAAAGAACTGGTTTTTTTAATGCATAGCGAAATGAAAAAGCAACGCCCGCACGAGCATCACTGTCCATTTTTGATAAAATCGCATAATCAAATTTAATACGATCTTGAAATGATTGAGCTACAGACAAAGACTCTTGTCCTATCATAGCGTCAACAACTAAAAATTTATACTTAGGTTTAATAACTTTTTGAATTTCATCAAGCTCAGTCATCATCTGTTCATCAACGTGTAATCTACCTGCTGTGTCAAATAATAGGATCTCATAACCATGCTGCTTTGAATAGTTTACAATTTCTTGTGATGCTTTAATAGGATCAGTTGCAACTGCTCTATAAAAATCAATTCCTGCTTGTTGTGCTAATATTTCTAATTGATCAATAGCAGCTGGACGGTAAAAATCAACTGATGCGCATAATATTTTTCTAGTTTTACCACGTTTTTTAGCCTGATTTGAAATAAATACAGCTAATTTACCAATTGAAGTTGTTTTACCAGAACCTTGCAATCCAATCATCATAATGGTAGATGGAATCTGAAATGTAAATGATTCTTGTAAATATTCACCCCCAAGAAAAGCTAAAAGCTTATCATAAACAACTTTAACGAACTGTTCGCCAGGTCGTAATGAACTTACAATTTTTTGTCCAATAACTTCTTTTTTAATATCTGCTATAAATTCATGAGAAAGTTCATATGGAACATCTGATTCCAATAAAGAATCTTTAATTTTCTGAATAGACTCATCTATATTTTTTTCAGTTAACTTGCCGTAACCAGTCAATGATGAAAAAATAGACGAAAAACTTTTCGATAAAAATTCAAACATATAGCCCTTATAATTTTGCAATTGAGATAGAATGAAATCTGTTATGAGAAAACACCTTGACTTTTATTATAACAAAAATAAAAATTTGCACAAAATATCTGATAAAACAATCTTTCTTTATTATGTTATTTCATATAAAATTATAATAAATGTGGATGATACAAAAATTAAATCTCCTAAAAAATAACGGGTAATCACATGGCAAAAAGTCAAAACGCATTAACCGATAACAACGTCAAAGTTCTTCTAATTGGAGTTCAAGCACCCGACAATCATACCCAAGACATTCAATCTTATTACAAAGAATTTATAAGCCTTGCAGAAACTCTTGGAGTTAGTGACTACGAAACAACTTTTGTAAAATTACGATCTTACGATAATAAATATTTTTTCACGCAAGGTAAACTTGAAGAATTAAAAGCTATTTATGACAAAAGTGAAGCAACAGAAATCATTATTTCTGAAAAACTAAATGGTCAACAAGAGCGTAACTTACAAGATTATTTTGAATGCAGAATTTTTGACAGAACTCGCTTAATCTTAGCAATTTTTGAAAAAGCAGCAATTTCTGCAGCAGGAAAACTTCAAGTTGAAATTGCACAACTTGAATTATTAAAAACTCGTCTTGCCGGTCATGGTATTCATCTTGAGCAACAAGCAGGATCTATTGGCGTAAAAGGGCCTGGCGAAACTTTAAAAGAAGAAACTTCTCGTCACCTTGAACGTTTAGTTTTAACTGCAAAGAAAAAAATTGCTCAACTTGATAAAGTACGCGACACGCAACGTAAACGTCGTCTTGATCATGAACTTGATCATGTGTGTCTTATTGGGTATACCAATGCTGGTAAATCATCAATTTTAAACATGTTAACCAATAGTGATGTGTTAGCAGAAGATAAACTGTTTGCAACATTAGATACAACAACTCGTCAGCTGTATATTAACCATAAAAAATGTGGTCTGATTTCTGATACTGTTGGATTTATACAAAATCTGCCTCATCAGCTTATTGATTCATTTAAATCTACACTTTCAGAACTTAACTATGCAGATCTTTTACTGCAAGTTGTTGATATTTCTGATGCAAATTGGAAATCACACATTAAAGTTGTTCTTACAACCTTAAAAGAACTTAAAGTAAATAAAGATATGCTCTTTGTTTTTAACAAATCAGATCTTTTGACACCTGAAGAATTGCAAAAACGTATCGATGAATTTGATATTTTT
Source organism: Candidatus Chromulinivorax destructor (assembly GCF_003366055.1). NCBI lineage: Bacteria > Candidatus Babeliae > Candidatus Babeliales > Candidatus Chromulinivoracaceae > Candidatus Chromulinivorax > Candidatus Chromulinivorax destructor. The sequence goes on from NZ_CP025544.1 coordinate 369,094, forward strand.
GCACCATATGTTGTCGTTAACAGCTTGAGCAAAGAAGGTTTAGAGCCACTTGCTAACTACATTGCATCGCGCAGAGCATAACAAACATACATTCTGGTGAGGATCTAGGTCCTCACCATCTTTTTTTAAACCAAAAAATTTCACGGAGGCGATCTCCTATGTTTCATGACAAATTAGAACAATTTCAAACGTTTTTACAAACTCAATTAAATGAGCAACAAAGAAAAGCAGTTGAAAAGACTGAAGGATCTTTACTTGTTATAGCAGGTGCTGGCTCGGGAAAAACACGAGTGATTACCGCTCGCATTACCAATTTAATTTTGCAACATAACGTTAATCCACGCTCTATAGTTGCGCTGACGTTTACTAATAAAGCTGCAAAAGAAATGCAAGAACGAGTTGCTCACTTTTTACAAGATCATACCCAATTGCCAACCGTTGCAACATTTCACTCATACTGTTTACAACTTTTAAAGACTCACCAACGACTGCTTCCTTTTGAAAATTTTGCAATTATGGATTCTGCCGATCAACAAAAATTACTGCAATCTATTTTAAAAAAGCATGAGCTGGAAAAACGAGTTAACTTAAAACAGATTCTTTATACCATATCATCGTATAAAAATAGAAACGCACTTGGTACTCAATTTGATGATGCAGACAGTGCAAGCATTTATCGATTCACCGAAATCTACAATGCCTATGAACAAGAAAAACGTTTAAGCAAATGTTTAGATTTTGATGACTTATTAGTCTATGCACTTCGTTTATTTCAAGAAAACAAAGAGTTTAAAGCTCGTTTTCAATCATTAGTTCGCCATATTTTAGTCGATGAGTATCAAGATACCAACACGATTCAAAATGAACTTTTACGACAAATGTCACTTGATGCAAACCAAAAATTAACAATAGATTCTATTTGTGCTGTTGGCGATGAAGATCAATCAATTTATTCATGGCGCGGTGCTACGATCGAAAACATCTTAAAGTTTAATAAAGACTTTGGGCCAACTGAAACCATAAAAATTGAACAAAATTATCGATCAACCCAGCATATTTTAGATATTGCAAATAAAGTAATTTCTAATAACACATCAAGAAATCATAAAAATTTATGGTCAGATAAAAAAGAGTTTCAAAAAACGATTGTTTTTGAGTGCAATTCTGAATTTCAAGAAGCAGATACCATATCAGCTCTTATTCAAACCGTAAAGCAATATGAATCATTAAAATCAGTTGCTATTTTGTATCGCACACACTATCAGTCGCGAGTATTAGAAGAAGCGATGATTAAAGCATCTATTCCCTACAAAATTATTGGCGGCATTCAATTCTACGAACGAAAAGAAATTAAAGACCTTCTAGCCTACCTACGACTTGCTTATAATCCATTTGATCGTATTTCTTTTTCACGTGTTATTAACTGCCCTGCTCGAGGCCTTGGTCAAAAATTTGAAGAAGAGTTTGATGAGTTGTGGAATGCAAATCCATTTAGTCATGCATTTGACATTGCACAGATCATGCTTAAAGAAAAAATGACGGCAACCAAACATAATGCATTAAGTCTTTTTAGACAGTTATTTATTACGATGCCTGACAATGTAACTCCCTTGCAAGCAGTTAAAATCATCATCGAAAAAACTCATTACATTGATTACCTTGAAGATAATTTTGAAAAAGCTGAAGCTCAGACAAAAAAAGAAAACATTCAAGAATTTTTACGTGCGTTAAACCATTTTCAGGACGAAGGCATTATCACGATTTCACAACTTTTAGATGAAATTACGTTAATGCAAGATCGCTTGAAGGCGCAAGATCAAGAAAAAGATTATGTTCACATGATGACCTTGCATAGCGCAAAAGGCCTAGAATTTGACACAATTGTGCTACCTGGTATAGAAGATGGTATTCTTCCAAGCACGCCGTCGATTAACGAAAGTAATGTAGAAGAAGAGCGACGACTATTTTATGTTGGAATAACAAGAGCATGCAAACGACTCTTAATAACTTATTGCAAAACTCGTAGCACCTATGGACAAACCAACATACAAGTACCTTCTCGATTCCTTGATGAAATACCAACAGATTTGATCATAGAGCAACAAGCAACCTACTGGTCACCAAGTCAGTGTAAAACATATTTTACGCAATGGATAAAAGGAAATAGCCCTATTGCAATTGCTTCTGATCACGTGCAGACATATTCTTACAATAAACCGCTATCTTTTTCTCCGTCATGGGGATCTCCGGTTAAAAAAGAAAAATTAGAACAAACTGGCGGATTTAAACGTATGCAATCGATCCAGCACAAAACATTTGGTCTTGGTATTGTGCATGAAGTCGAAGTCAAAGGTGCAATTACGATTGTCACTGTACGTTTTAATACGCATGGTATGAAAAAAATTGATAGTAAATTTTTACAAATAATTTAAAAATAAAAAGCGGGATATTACAATTGTATGTAATATCCCGCTTTAAAAAATAAATACCTAAATTTTAATCAAGCTCTATCATTTCTACCATTGTACCATTAGTTATATCAATTGGAGTGCTTTTTTTAACTACTTCATTTTGATTATCCGATGAAATTTTTGCAAGCACATTGAATGCCGCAAACTGTGCACGAGACTTAATAGTGTTAAATCCAAATGGTTTAATTGTCTCTTGTTTTTGAAGTGACTGCATGTTTGTATGCATAGCCTGAAAATTTTCTTTATTTTCTTCATGTATACTCATTTGCAACATTGCATTTGCAACTATTAATTTTTCCATTCTATCAAAATCTCTACCAAACTGATCCTGTAATAATTGAATTGCTTGCTCTGCATCACCTTTAAAATTCTGTAAACATTCTTTTAAACGTTCAGCTTCTTTTTCATTTATTTTTAATGCCGCAACAAGAGTATCTAATTTTACATCCATGCGGCCAACAGTTGTTGTTAAAGCTGCAATATTTGCTTTTACCTCTACCCCATTTGTTTCTAAGTTTTCAACGCCAATTTGTATTCTATCTAAACAAACGCGCTGGTTAACCTGCGCAAGCTGTACTCTACCAATAGCTTTATGAATTCCTAGTGAATTAAATGTTTGACCAATTGTCCCATTTGATTGTTTAATTGCTTTAATTTTATCAATTAAGATATCACGACTATTTTTATCATACATCCAACTTGTATACAATTGAGATACTGCAATAGCTGTTCCTGCTCCTAAAGCACATACTGCTGCTGTAGTTACTAATTTTTGCTGAGTATTATCACTTAACTGAATTTTATCAACCCCAGCAGGAAGATTAATCGTAACATTCGTCGATGTTTTTGGTAGGAACTGTAATGCAGTAATACCTGTTAAAGCACCTGCTCCAGCATACAACGATGATCTCCAGCTTTGTGGCAGCACAAGATTTTTAATAAATGAAAAGCTGCCTGCAATCATTCCATATTTTTCAATTTGCCATGAAGCATCTATGTTTTTAGATTGCATTAAAACATCTGCTAATTGAGCTAAGTTATCCATCTCAATTTTTGATACTTTAATTAAATCTTGAAATGAACTGTCAGACAATGACGCCTGTTGCTCGAGTGTCAAATCAGTGTACGTATCTAATAAATGATTATATTTATTAATTTGATTTTGTTGGGTTGAAAGAGCTGATTGCAACTCTTTCATGTGCTGATCATGATCAGCATAACCATCTAACTTATGACACAATTGTGAAATAGGTGTAAGATCAATTGGCTGTAATTCATTTTGTAAAGATGGTGTATACAAAGAAGAACATGCTTGGCCTGAGTATAAACTCATCAAAATGATACAATATATATTTTTTAAATTCATTTTTAAGTCCTTGTTTTTACGCATAAAGTATTTTATATACTTCATTCTATATGCTATTAACTATAAATAGTTTGCATGACAAGGTCAAAAGCCGAGCCTCATTCTTTGCTTTTTCACATAATAAAAACAACGAATCATGACACTTGTTGCCCATAAATAATCTTGGTATCATCATGAATCGTTTGCCATAGTAATTTACATTGCTTGAGCAATTATTCAGTTACGTATGTTGAAATTATACATGTATAAAATGGTTTAGAGAATTTTTCTATCCGTTCTTAATATAGTTTAATGTAAGATGTAAATAGCTAAGACGTAACAGAACCTCGTAAGATTTATTGTTCTTGCAAGGTTCTGTTCGATCAATTAAAAAATCGTATATAAGTCTTAATTATTCATAATTCAAATGCATTGCTTTTCGCACTTCATCCATTGTTTTTTGTGCAACCAGACGAACTTGCTGTGTTCCTTCTAAAAGTATTTGCATAACTGCATCTTTATTTTTAGCTAATTCTGCTCGTTTTAATCGAATTGGTGTTAACAGATCGTTTAATACCTGAAAGAGGTACATTTTAAGTTTCACATCACCAAGCCCACCTTGACGATACTGATGTTTTAACTCAGCAACTTTTTCTTTATTGGTATCAAAAACATCTAAATACTCAAAAACCATATTGCCTTCAATTTGTCCTGGATCTTCAACTCGTAAATGGCCTGGATCGGTATACATACTCATAACTTTTTTCTTAAGCGTATCAGCATCGTCTGAAAGATAAATTGCATTTCCTAATGATTTACTCATCTTAGCTTTCCCATCAAGACCTGCTAATCGTCCAACCTTAGAAACAAGTGCTTTAGCTTCAGGAAAAACCTCTTTGCCATAAATTCTATTAAATGATCGAACAATTTCATTGGTTTGCTCTATCATTGGTAACTGATCTTCACCGACTGGAATAATAGTTCCTTTAACAATCGTAATATCTGCAGCTTGGCTGACTGGATACATCAAGAATCCTGCTGGAACAGTTTCTCCGTAACTCTTGCTTTGCATCTCAGCTTTTACCGTTGGATTTCGTTGCAGGCGATTTACCGTCACCAAATTAAGATATAAAACTGTCAATTCAGCAATTTCAGGAATCATTGACTGTACAAAAATTGTTGTTTTCTTAGGATCTATACCAACTGATAAATAATCCAGCAACACTTCCATCACGTTATCACGAACTTTTTGAGGATTGTCCGCATTGTCCGTTAAAGCCTGTAAATCGGCAATCATAATATACTGTTTATATTGGTCCTGTAATGTCACTCTGTTTAAAAGAGATCCAACATAATGACCTAAATGCAAGGGCCCTGTAGGTCTATCACCAGTTAAAATTATATCTTCAAATTTCATATAAAAACCTTACTTACTTTAAATTTTTATTTACAATCTTCGTTTCTTGCGCTACGAATGTACAAAGCAGTATGATGCAAAGCTTGAAAAATCAAAAAAGGAATATCATGATTTCACTTGAATCAATAGTTCATTTTGCAAACAACTATCTACAGATCTACTCACTTGTTGATATTGTAGAAATTACATTTTTCATCATAGCTACATTTAAAATATCATCTTGGCTCAATAAAGACTACACAAAACCACTTCTCTTGTATTTTTATTCTTATTTTGCAATTTTGTTTTGTTCATTCTTTTTCCAATTAACAACCGTTTACCATCTTATGCTTGTCACAGCTCCAATCTATTTTGTCTTGCTTGTTGTGCACCATCAAAAAAATTTACAGAAAAATTTTATTCTCTCAAAAAACAAACCATTAACACCTGCAAAAGTAATTCATAAAGAATGGCTTGAAACTTTAATTCGATCATGCCTGATAGCTTCACACCATAAAAAAAATGTAACCTGTGTTATTGAACAATCAGACTCTCTTGAGTCCCTTATTAACAAACCCTTTACTATTGATATTCCTATTCAAAAACATATTATAGATATGCTTTTGGAAAGCATTTCTTACAATGATACAAAGTTAATTCTTGTTGATCGACATGGCACCATTATGAGTATTAATGCTTCATGGTCAGATCTTGTTATCAATGAATGTATTTTCAACCAAGTCAGCGAACAGCAGCTTCCCAAAGAGTATGCTAAAATTATTACTGCAAAAACAGATGCAATCTTAATTCATATTAACAGCGAAATTCAACATAATTTCATAGGCCATCAAGGAAGGATTGTTGAAAATATGACGGTTGATCAAGCATTAAAACTTATGAAAAATTTACTTCACAAAAAAGATACTGAAACATCATTACTTAAAGGAATCAACCTTGATCAAAGCAAATCTGCTTCTTTCAGCTCCTTTTATAAAGATTAATGCTTGTATTATTGGTTATGGAATTTGGATTATTTTTAGTCAATCACAAGTTATTACTCATACCATCCAAGTTCCTGTCTGCTTTTATAAAATAGCAGAGAATCAAGAAATTATAGCACCTGATATGATTAACATTATCATTTCAGCTCAACGTAAAATATTGCAAAAATTTGATGCTTACAACAGCGCAATTCATCTTGATGCATCGATACTTGATCTGGGTAATAATCATATTATGCTTGGAAAAGAAAATCTTTTTTTACCTGATGAAATTAACCTGGTAAACTTAATCCCGTCACACCTACAAATTCAATTACAAAAAACTGAGTAATCTTATGAAACATATTTTTGGAACCGATGGTATTCGTGATAAAATTCATCATGGAGCGCTAGCTCAAGAAAATTTACGTCAACTTGGTCATGCAATTGGACAATGGGCCGCTCATAATTTTGAAAAACGTGTGAAAATTTTAATAGGATCTGACACACGGTCATCGTGCAATTCAATCTTGCAAGAATTATCAAAAAGTCTTTTGCAATATAATATAGAACTTTGCAATGGTGATATTATTCCAACGCCAGTTGTTTGCAAGTTGGTTCGTGAGGAAGATTTTGATTTAGGAATTATTATATCTGCATCACATAATTCTGCAGAATATAATGGTATTAAAATTGTGAAAAAAAATTCAAAATTATCAGCTTTTACAGAAGGCGCAATTACGCAACTGTATCATCATGAAATTTTCATTGATCAACCAACTGTAAATACCTTACAACCATATGATCAAGCAAGCCAATTGTATGAAATTTTCATTACTGCATGGTTTGAATCAGACTTTTTAGAAAATAAAAAAATCGTTATTGATTGTGCTCACGGAGCAACATATAAACTTGCACCAAAAATATTTGAACATTTTAATGCACAAGTTATTACGATTAATAACAATCCTGATGGATACAATATAAATTTACAATCAGGATCAACACATCCAGAAACTATTTCTGCTGCAGTATTGCAACACCAAGCTGATTGGGGTATTGCTTTTGATGGTGATGGAGACCGCGTATTGCTTGTGGATAAGGATGGTAATACCTATGATGGTGATGATATCTTAACGGTGCTTTCTGAACATGCTTTATTTAAAAAATCCTCAGTTGTTGGAACTATCATGAGTAACCAAGCACTTGGTAAGCATTTACAACAAAAAAATAAAGTGTTTTTCAGAGCTTCTGTTGGCGATAAACAGGTATACACGATGATGCAGCAATACCATGCTATGATTGGTGGCGAACCATCTGGTCATATTATTGTAGAACCTTTTTCATTTGCTGGTGATGGAATATTCACCTCTCTTTTATTTCTTGATACGATCATAAAAGAAAATATAAAATTACCGCTGCTACAAAAATTTGCACAAGTTTCAACTCAGATTAAAGTAACTGAAAAACGTGATTTAACAGAATACGTATATGCATCGATTATTAAAAAATATGAAGAAATGGTACAACCAGGCAGATTGATTATTCGTTATTCAGGAACTGAACCAGTATTAAGAATTATGGTAGAAAGTGATACCCAAGAGAAATCTATGATGATTTCATCTCAATTACAAAATGAATTACAAAATCTTCTAGGATAAAACGATTATGGTCAAATTTTATTACCTAAAAAAGCTCTATAAACAGTTTAAAAAATTGTTTATAAAAGGTCTTATTTTCATATTGCCAATCGCAATAACTGTTTCATTGTTCAACTTTTGCTTTAACTTAATTATAAGCTGGTTAGTGCCACTACGACGCCTTCATGTACCTATGTTAGAAGCTATTCCTTATTATGAAATATTGGTAGTTGTACTATTTATTGTGGCTGTTGGTCTTTTTTTACAAGCATTTATCTTAAAGCCAATTATTCAATTTGTTGAAGATATTTTTGGAAAAATACCTTTAATTCGTACCGTATACTTTGGAACAAAGCAATTAATAGCTGCTTTTTCAGGACAAGAAAAATCGAGCTTTAAAGATGTTGTGTACGTTGAATTTCCTCGGCCAGGAATTTATAGCCTTGGATTTTTAACAAGTGAAGTGCAGCCAGAAATCGCTCCTGACACAAATCAAACCTATTACAATATTTACATTCCAACAACACCAAATCCAACGACTGGTTTTTTTGTTATTTTAACTCGAGACCAATTTAAACATGCAAATATATCACGACAAGATGCTGTAGCATTAATTATTTCGGGTGGAATTTTACAACCTGGAAAAGCTAAAGAAGTCGATAAAGACTAATAAATTAAATTACCTAATCTTACAAAATAAAAAGAGCAGTCATCTTACAAGAGCTGCTCTTTTTATTTTATATTTAAGGTCTTACTTCTGCGTGAGCTACTGGATATTGAGTTCCACCCAATTCATTATTTGGATATCCAATAGCAGTCGGAATCTCATCTGTAAATGTATTAGATACTATCGAATAAGCATCCACTTCATCTAAATAACTTTTGATTGCAAGTCGTTTTTGATTTTCGGGATCTTCTTGTAGTTTAATATTTGCAAATTCAATTGATGATTGGCCACACATATTTTGCTTATTTACATCAGCTCCATTAGTTACTAATAGCTTTACCATTGACAAAGATTCATTGGCAATTGCATCATGCAAAGGCGTTGCATTATATCCTAAATCTATATCGGCGCCAGCATTGAGCAATAATGTAACAATGTCGAATTTATCATCGCCAGCTGCTATTTGTAGCATCCCAAACATGTTAAGATCTAAACATGCTTCTTCATCTAAATATGCTTCTTGTGGCATCATTAAAATGTTAGGATTTCCACCTTCTTCTACATATGCTTTAAGCGCCCCATTATCATTAAGCAATCTATCAAACTGTATTTTAGGTATACTATTCACTGGCCATTTTCCAGTTTGTTGAAAAGATAAATTTTCTAAAATTTTTTTAATTTCAAGCCGATTAAGATCATTTGCATGCATACTAGATTGAGTTATTGCCAAATCAATTGCTGTTTGACATTGCAAATCTCCTTTGTAAATATTTGCTCCATGTTCTACTAATAATTTTACCATGTCAAGAGATTTGCTTTTAATTGCAGCATGTAAAGGACTGCTATAATAACCAATTATTTTTTTAGTTCCATCACCTGGGTACAATGGTTGTGCTAAATTGACATCTGCGCCAGCAGATATCAGACGAGTGACTATTTCAAAATTGTTTTTATAAACAAAACGTCCTAATAAATTATAAATATTAGGGTTTCCACCGCCATCTAAATATGCTTTAACTACATCATCATCATTAACAAAGCTCTTAAACTGTTCATCAGGCATAAAAATTGGTGTCAATGCTTGAGAAGCGAAAATTAAACTTCCTTTAATGCACACACAAACGATAATCATTAATTCTAGTTTTTTAATTAATTTCATTATAAACTTCCCTTATTGTTAAATTTCAATTTAAATTAAGATAATTATAATAACAATGCATTTAATTTCATAAAGAAATCGACAGTCGTGATAATAATTACTCAAATTTACCAACAGGAGGATTCCTTCTTGCTTAACTTAAAACAATTTTAAACAAGCAAATATATTACACCTAGTTGCGTTCTATGAACCAAATTTAAAAGTAGTATAAAAACCTATAATTTCGCTGTGCTCATCTCAGGATGCAGTAGTAGCAAGGATCACTACACGCTTTTTTATTTCAAAAAAGAAGAAGACACAGGAATTTTCATAGAAACCGCAGGGCAAAATTACATAATAAAAGATCTGCTCTTTTTAGTTACTTAAATTTATTACCAAAGAATTTGATATACAACTTATCTATTTCATAACTATTACCACCATTTTTTAAAGCTATATCAATCTGATACATAGCTTGATGAAAACCTTGTAATTCGCAAGGCTGATACATTTTATATGTCTGCTTTAAAAATGAAAATGGTAACCCAAAGCTAACTTGCTTTGCAGCGGCATAATTTTCTGAATTTGTGAATCGAATAAAGAAATATGCTCGATAGACTTGATCAGACCAATAAGAAACCCAAAACATATCTGAGTACAATGGTTTAATCTGTAGCCACAATTTAAAAAAGTCTTTTTCTTTTTTTTCAAAAAAAAGCTGACTTAACGTAAATAATGACGTGTCAGTTGTTACAAGTCGTGCTACCCAGGATTGATAAAAAATTCTTGAATCAGTTCCAAGTAAATCTTGATAGTTTTTAAGTAAAAATAATTCATCTAATGAGTAACTATTTTTAAGCTTGTATATTTGAGTTAAGAAAAATAGTATCTTCTTCGATTGTTCAAGATCAGACGTCGACCATAAGAGCTTTGCATCATCAAAAAAATATCTATCCTTGATTGTGACTAAAGAAATATGCTTTTGTTGCTCTAACGATGTTTTTGTATCAAAAAAAGCTATAATTGTATGCGGGCCTTGATAGCTCATGCAATATTTAATAATATCATCTTTTTGTTTTAACTTTAAAGCAGATGCATCAGCAATCCAATACACACAACTCATTCCTAAAAATGATGTTGATAACTGTGATTTAAAGTTAAAATCATTGGACTGAATATCAATCATTTTCACATCGCATGATACTTGTGATTTTAATGAATCAAAAAATTGAGTAAAAAAAAGATGCGGATACACAGCGCCTTGAATAAGGATAACTGATACTTCATCATTTTCTATAAGAGATGGTGCTTTTTTTATAAATTGGGAAAGTTCCATGAGAACCTAGATATAGAAAAAGGAGCATAGGTTATATGCTCCTTTTTTTAGTTTTTATGCTGTTAAACCTAAGCGAATTTTGCCGCTTTCTTTTTCATATTCAAGAACAACAACTTTGATTTTGCTTCCGACTGGATAATATTTATCCATTTCGTTTTGCTTATCGCGAGCTATTTTTGAAATATGTACCAGACCAGCTTTACCTGGAGCAATATCAACAAATAAACCAAATTCAGCTATACGAGCTATTTCGCCATCAAGAACCATTCCTTGATCAACTTGATCAGCAAGTATTTTAACCCAAAGGATAGCTAAATCGATGCCTTCTTTGTTTTTGCCATAGATGTTAACATCTGAGCCTTCAATGTCAATTGTTGTGCCAGTTTTTTCAATAATTTCTTTAATTATTTTTCCACCAGAACCAATAACACCACCAACTTTATTTGGATCAATCGAGATAGAATAGAAACGCGGAACCAATGGAGACATTTCTTTGCTTGGTTCAGACATAACTTTGCTCATTTCACCAAGAATATGTAAACGAGCTTGCTTTGCCTGTTCTAATGCTTTTGCAAATACAGAACGTGGTAAACCACCTTTATATTTGATATCCATCTGAATCGCATTAATGCCTTCTGTTGTACCAGCAACTTTAAAATCCATTAAACCTAATGAATCTTCAAATCCAGTAATATCAGTAATAGCTTGGAATATTCCAGGTTGTCCTTCTAAAAGACCCATGGCAATACCAGCAACCATTCCTTTAATTGGAACACCCGCATTCATTAATGCCATAGTTGTTCCACACACAGTAGCCATTGAACTTGAACCGTTAGATTCTAAAATATCTGAAATCACTCGTGTTGTATAAGGGAATTCTACTTTAGTTGGCATAACACGTGCAATTGCTGACTGAGCAAGATGTCCATGACCAATTTCTCTGCGGCCTGGACCGCGTAAAGGTTTAACTTCACCAGTAGAAAATGGAGGGAAGTTGTAATGAAGCATGAAACTTGATTCAACTGGATCATCACTCATAATATCATCAGTTTTTTGAGCATCTTTACCACTACCAAGCGTAACACTCACTAAAGCTTGTGTTTGACCTCGTTGGAATAAAGAAGAACCATGCACTGACGATAAGAAACCAACTTCTGTTGAAATTTCACGTACTTTATCAAAAGGTCTTCCATCAACTCGTTTGCCACGACGAACAATTTCAGTTGCAATTTTTTGCTCTAAAATTGTATCAATAACAAAATTAAGTTCTAATTTACCATGCAACAAAGCAATAGCTTCTGCATGTAAAAGATGGAAATCTTCAAATATCGATTTAATCGCTGCGCTTAAATCTTCTTTTTTAGGTCCAGCATTAAAAATTCTATCAATAACATCTGCTGTAATAAATTCAGTTGCTCGTGCGCTCCACACATGCCAATCAATGTGGTTAGATTCAGAAGTAGATTTAACAACTTGCAATTCTTTTGCAATTTCTTGCTGCCATACAACTTGCTTACGAATAACATCATGTGCTAAAAAGAATGCTTCAATCATTTCATTTTCAGAAATACCTGCAGCCGATCCTTCAACCATGCAAATACCATCATAGGTACCAGCGATAATTAATTTAACATCAGATAAAATGTCTTCATCTGCAGTTGGATCCATAATCCATTGGCCATTAATTCGACCAACTTGAACAGCACCTACTGGCTCTAAGAAAGGAACTCGTGATATTGTCAATGCAATTGATGTCCCTATAAGCGCCAATACTGCTGATGGAGCATTTCTATCAACTGAATACACTGTTGATAGAGCTTGCACTGAGTTAAAGAAGTACGTTGGAAATAAAGGACGTATAGAACGGTCAATTAAACGAGCCGTCAAAACTTCTTTATCAGATGATCGACCTTCTCGCTTTAAATATCCACCAGGAATTTTACCCCCTGCTGAAAACAGTTCGCGATAATCTACCATTAATGGTAAAAATCCAGGAAAATCCTTCGATTCAGCCATAACAACAGTTGTTAAAATCGCTGTACCGCCTTTTCTCAACCAAGCAGAACCGTCTGCTTGTTGCGCCATCTTGCCAATTTCTACTTCTAGGCCAAGCTCATCTAATCTAAAAGTTTTTTTCATACGTATCTTACTTTCTTAAGTTCAATCTCTTTAATAGATCTTGATATAATTCTTTGTTTGTTTTTTGCAAATATTTCAAATGCGCTTTACGGTACGAAACTTTTTGCAAAAGACCACGACGTGATGAGTAATCTTTATGATTTAATTTACAATGTCCTTGTAGATCATTGATTTCTGCAGTTAAAACAGCAACTTGCACTGCTGAAGAACCTGTATCGTTGCTTGACATTTGGAAGTCTGTAATTATTTTTTTCTTGTCGATCGAAGTTAACATGTTTTTATAACCTACGTGATAACATTATTTATACTTAATTTACTATTCTACTATATAGCTTAACACTATTTTTAATATTATGGTAGGCGCGAGCGGAATTGAACCGCTGGCCCTTGCTACGTCAAAGCAATGCTCTACCCCTGAGCTACGCGCCTACACCACTTATATTCTACTCGTTATTTTTAAGATTGTCAGATTCAATCGCTTCATGAATAGATTGATTATTATCTAAGTACCGCTTCCTAAATGAAGCAATCCCAGTACCCGCTGGTATTAATTTACCAATAATAATGTTTTCTTTCAAGCCATATAAATGATCTACTAATCCAAAAACAGCAGCTTCAGATAAAATTCTTGTTGTTTCTTGGAATGATGCAGCTGAGAAAACACTTTCTGTTCCAAGTGATGCCATAGTAATACCCATTAAAATTGGTTTTGCTATAGCCGCACGTTTACCTTCAGCTCTCAACAAAGTATTAACATTTTTGAAATGTACTTTGTCAACACGATCACCAATAAGGAAATCTGTGTCTCCTGGATCAACAATACGAACTTTACGTAGCATCTGTTTTACGATCAGTTCAATGTGTCTATCATCAATATCTACGCCTTGTAGACGATAAATCTCTTGAACTTGATTTACAATGTATGTCTGTAAAACATCTGGCCCTAAGATTCGTAACAAGTCATGCAATATTGGAAGACCAGTTGTTAAAGCATCACCAGCTTTAACGCGATCACCATTTGCAACGATTAACTGTTTATCACGAGGGATTAAGTAATCAAATGACTCTTCTCCAACAACAACGCTGATTTTACGATATCCTCTATGAAGACCACAGAAAACAACTTCACCATCGATGTCTGATATAACAGCTGAATCTTTCGAAATACGCGCTTCAAAAATTTCAGAAATTCGAGGTAAACCCCCAGTAATATCTTTAGTTTTTGATGCTTCCTTCGGAATTTTTACTAAAATATCACCTGCTTTAACTTGGAACTTATCTTCAACTAAAAGATATGAACTATGAGGTAAATAGTATTGAGCTATCTCTTCACCAGTTGCATCCAAAATCATTACTGCTGGCTGATACTTATCCGATTTATTTTCTAAAATATATTTAGTTGTTAACTTCGTTACTTCGTCATGTTTTTCTTGCATTGTAACGTTATTAATCAAATCAATATACTGAATTGTTCCATCTTTTTCAGAAATAATAACATCATTCAACGGATCAATATTTAATAATAGTGTATCTGGTTGAACAGCTGCATTATTTGTAACAAAAATTTCTGCACCATATAATACTGCAACTTCACGTAATTCACGTCCATCTTTTGCAATAATAGCGATTTTACCTTCACGGCTTACCGCGATAGTTTTACCATCTCTATTTGTTACTGTACGTACGTCATGAAATTCAGCAATACCTTCGAAATCAGCTGTGTATGAAGCTCTTTCCGTAACACTTGCTGTACCCCCAATATGGAACGTTCTCATGGTTAACTGGGTTCCAGGTTCACCGATTGATTGCGCTGCAATAATACCAACCGTAACACCAACTTGTACAAGTTGACGAGTTGATAAATCCATACCATAACATTGAGCACATGCGCCACGTTTAGCTTGACATGACAATACTGAACGAACTTGTACTGATGTAAAATATGACTCTTTTAACTGTTCTAAATGGTAGTTCATAACCATGGTGCCACGAGGCAACAATAATTTACCAGTTAGTGAATCTTTAAGATCTGCAGCTAAATGCCGTCCATAAATACGTTTTAACAATTGGTATAAAATCTTGCCTGATTCTTTTAAATTTTCTAAAACAACAAAGCCAAGAGATCCGCAATCTTGCATAGTCACCACAACATCTTGAGCAACGTCAACTAAACGACGTGTTAAATATCCAGAGTTTGCAGTTTTAAGCGCTGTATCGGCCTGACCTTTACGAGCACCGTGTGTTGAAATAAAGTATTCAAAAACACTCAAACCACTCTTGAAGTTACTCTTAACTGGAGTTTCCATAATTTCGCCTGACGGCTTAGCCATCAAACCACGCATACCCACAAGCTGTTTAATTTGATCTCTGCTACCACGAGCACCAGAGTCAATTGACATAAATATTGGGTTAAACGGTTTCTCTTGTTTATCAGCATTTAAATATGCAAAATGATCAGCATTTTCAAAATCTTGGTACATAGCTTCTGCAACATCTGCAGTTGTATGGTTCCATAAACTAATGATTTTATTGTATCGTTCACCATTAGTGATAGCGCCATCAATATACATCTGATCAGTTTTAATAACTTGATCTTCAGCTTTTTTAAGCATTTCTTTTTTCGATGCAGGTTCAACCAAGTCAGTTAGTGGGAATGAAATACCAGCTATAGTAGCATACGTAAAACCAATAACTTTAATAATGTCTAAGAAATCAATTAATTGGTTTGCACCAAAATTGTCATATACATATTCAACTAACTGAGCAATATCTTTTTTGCGCAATAATTTATTAACCCATGCAATATCAGAACCTTTAGGTAGTTTACTATACAGTAAAGCTCTACCAACTGTTGTATCTACAACAGTTTGTCCATCTTCTAGACGAAGTTTGATAATAGCATGTAAGTCAACTTGCTTACACAAATGAGCTAAGGTTACTTCTTCTAGAGATGAGAACGTAGTTCCTTCACCTTTTAAGTTGCAACGGATCTTAGTTAAATAATGTAAACCAATAACCATTTCTTGTGACGGAATACCAAGCGGTTTACCATTTGAAGCAGACAATAAACTGTTTGTTGATAAAACAAGATTTTTTGTTTCTTTTTGTGCTTTGTCGCTTAAAGGTAAATGCACAGCCATCTGATCACCATCGAAATCGGCGTTAAAACCTGTACAAACTAATGGATGAATTTTAATAGCTTTTCCATCAACTAGTACTGGGTAAAAACCTTGAATACCAAGTCTATGCAAAGTCGGGGCACGGTTTAATAGTACAGTTCTACCTTGTACTACATAATCTAAAACGTCCCATACAATGTCCACACCTTCTTCAACCATACGTTTAGCAATACGTAAGTTTGAAGCTAATTCTCTTTTTAATAGTTCAGCAAAAACATGCGCTTTAAATAACTCTAAAGCCATTTTCTTTGGTAAACCACATTGATTCATTTTTAATTTTGGATCAACAACGATAACTGAACGTCCTGAATAATCTACTCGTTTACCAAGTAAATTTTGACGGAAACGACCTTGTTTACCACGAAGCATTTCACTCAATGATTTCAATGCACGTTTATTACCACCACGTACAGGCTGCCCTCTACGACCATTGTCAATCAATGAGTCAACAGATTCTTGCAACATACGTTTTTCGTTTTTGATAATAACTTCAGGAGCTTCGATTTCTATCAATCTTTGTAAACGAATATTTCTATTCAAAACTCGACGATACAGTTCATTTAAATCTGAACTTGCAAATCTACCACCTTCTAAAGGTACTAATGGACGTAGGTCCGGTGGTAAAACCGGCAACACTTCCATGATCATCCAATTTGGACGTAAATCCGCTTGCGATAATCCGTTTAATATCTTAATTCTACGCATAATCTTATGACGAGCTGCTACTGAAGATGTGTTTTTATACACTTCTTGCAATATAGCTGCTTCTGCATCAAGATCTACCATTTCTAGTACTTGTTTTACCGCTTCAGCACCAGACAACGCTACGAATTCAATATCATCTGCATGATTATTTACATATTCGTTATATTCGTTATTAGTAATAACTGCTTTACGATTATATGGAGAATCACCTTGATGAACAACCATGTATGAATCAAAATAAATAACGCGTTCTAATTCTTTTACTGAAAGATCTAAAACTAAGCTTAAATAACTTGGTGTTCCTTTTAAGTACCAAATATGGCAAACAGGAGCAACTAATTCAATATGTCCCATACGCTCACGACGTACACGAGACTGAATTACTTCAACGCCACATTTTTCACACGTAACACCACGATGTTTCATACGTTTGTATTTACCGCAATTGCATTCCCAGTCCTTTACAGGACCGAAAATTTTTGCGCAAAACAAACCATCTTTTTCTGGTTTTAATGTACGATAGTTAATCGTCTCTATTTTTTAACTTCACCGTAAGAAAGAGATTTAATCTTTTCTGGAGATGACAAACGAACACGAACAGCATTAAACTGCGTCGGTTGAATGTACTCTCTAAATCTCTGTAATATTTGATTACTCACTTAGTTCCTCCTTACCAGTCTTGAACAAGTCAACTTGCAACCCTAAACTTTGAAGCTCTTTTACTAACACGTTAAATGACTCTGGTAGTCCTGGATCAGGTATCTCATCCCCACGAACAATTGTTTCATAGACTTTATGTCTACCAGTTACGTCATCTGATTTGTATGTTAGCATCTCTTGTAATGTATAACTCGCTCCGTACGCTTCAAGAGCCCATACTTCCATCTCACCAAATCGCTGTCCACCAAACTGTGCTTTACCGCCTAATGGCTGTTGTGTAATAAGTGAATAAGGTCCAACTGAACGAGCATGAAGTTTATCATCAACCATGTGGTTCAATTTCAAAATATAAATCACACCTACAGTTACCGGTTGGTCAAAATATTCACCAGTTCTACCATCTCTAATTCTTAATGAACCTGATTCTGACAATCCAGCATCTTTTAACAATGGCTGAATTTCAGTTTCAAAGTTAGCACCTTGGAAAATAGGAATAGAAAAATGAATTCCTTCTTTCACTGTACGTCGAGCTAATTTTAAAAGACCATCAGTTCCATGACCTTCTTCAAATGCATTGATAACTTCTTTTCCAAAATGTTTTACTAAGAAGTCTTTTACATAACTGTAACTTTGTTCTTCAATAACTTTTTGTAAATTTTCACCAAGTTGTTTACCCGCAAACCCAAGAATTGTTTCAAGAATTTGACCTACGTTCATACGAGATGGTACACCAAGTGGGTTTAATATAATATCAACAGCAGTTCCATTGTCTAAAAATGGCATATCTTCTATTGGCACGATATTTGAAATAACACCTTTGTTACCATGTCGACCAGCAATTTTATCACCGACTGAAATAGTTCTTTTTGAAGCAATATACACTTTTACAACTTTAATAACACCTGAAGATAAATCGTCACCCTTTTTAAGGACAGCTATTTTTTCTTCTTTAATGCTATCTAAAATACGTAATTTAGTATTAAACGCTTCATCAAGTTCAGCTATAGCCTGTATTTTATCTTTATCTTTTGGTTTTAAAGCAAATAAATCTTCAAGAGATAACTCTTGTAATTTAGATTTGTCAAAAAGGTTGTCAACTACTAAAGATTTTTTAACAGTTGTTCCAGCTGCAGCGTTGTCTAAAATTTCAATAACTTTAGTTTCAACCATGCCACGTAAGAACTTGATTTGTTTTTCTAAATCTGCTTCTAGTTTTTCAACTTTTTTTGCAACTTCTTCTTTATAACGTTGATCTTTACGAACACCGCTACGAGAGAATACTTTAACGTCAACCACAGTACCTTCTACACCTGGAGAAACTCGTAATGAAGTATCTTTTACTTCTCGAGATTTTTCTCCAAAAATAGCACGTAGTAGTTTTTCTTCAGGTGAAAATTGTACGTCACCTTTTAAGGTAACTTTTCCAACTAAAATATCTCCAGGAATAACACGTGTTCCAATTTTAACGATTCCGTAATCATCTAAACTTGAAAGAGCTTTCTCACCAACGTTTGGAATATCTCGTGTAATTTCTTCTGGCCCAAGCTTTGTATCACGTGCATCTGAAACGTATTCATCAATACTTACAGAAGTCAAAACGTCGTCAGAAACTAAACGTCTACTTACTGCAATAGCATCCTCAAAGTTATATCCGTTCCATGGCATAAATGCTACAACTAAGTTTGTTCCAAGAGCTAATTCGCCATGTTGTATAGCTGAACCATCAGTTAGAATGTCACCTTTAGCAACAATGTCGCCAACTTTAACAGTTGGACGTTGATGTATCCATGTACTATAACTTGAACGATTAAATTTTTTCAAAGTATAGACTTTAACACCTTTATCAACCCAATCTTCAAGCGTCTTAAATCCATCTTCTTGAGCACGAACAATAATTTTATCTGCTGAAACATATTCAACAACACCATTATGTTCTGCTGTAATCACAGCACCTGATGCTTTAGAAACTTCAGCTTCCATACCAGTTCCAACAATTGGAGTTTGGCATCGAATTAAAGGTACAGCTTGACGTTGCATGTTTGCACCCATCAATGCTCTACTTGCGTCATCGTGTTCTAAGAAAGGAATTAAAGATGCAGCTACAGAAACAAGTTGTTGCGGAGATAAATCTATACAATCAATGTCTTTGCTATCAACGTCAATAAAGTTACCTTCATGACGAGCTAACACTCTATTATCTTTTAATTGTGTCCCTGTTGCGTCTACTGCATCTGCTTGTGCAATAAATCGAGAACCTTCTTCAAATGCATTTAAGAAAATAATTTCATCAACAATTTTCCCATTTACAACAGGTTTATATGCAGATTCAATAAATCCTAAATCGTTCACCATTGCATACGTTGCAAGAGATGAAATCAGACCAATAGTCTGTCCCTCTGGTGTTTCAATAGGACAAATTCTACCATAGTGAGAGGTATGAACGTCACGAACTTCATATGTAGCTCGATCTTTCATAACACCGCCTGGCCCAAGAGCTGACAAACGTCGTTTATGAGCTAATTCTGCTAAAGGATTTGTTTGATCCATGAATTGCGATAATTGACCAGAACCAAAGAATTCTCTCAATATTGCGCTCAAAGGCTTTACGTTTAAAAAGTCTTGGGGCATTAATGCGCTTTGAACTTCTTGCATTCTGAATCGTTCTTTAGCAATACGTTCCATACGAGCTAAGCCTGTATAGATTTGATTACTCAATAATTCGCCAACTAAACGAACACGTCTATTACCAAGGTGATCGATATCATCAAGTTCGCCAATACCACGCTCTCTTAAAGCAATAATATAACGAATAGTACCTAAGATATCTTCATAGGTTAACGCAGTTTGAGCTTCGTCGATGTTCAGACCTAGTTTGCTGTTTAAACGAATTCGTCCAACGCGAGTTAAGTCGTAATAACGATTTGAGAAAAATTGACGTTCAAGTCTTTCTTTAACTTCAGCTAAAGAAGCACTATCCCCAGGCCATATTTTTGCATGTAAATCATGTAATGCTTCATCTTGCGTAACACAACGATCATGCATTAATGTTAATGCCATTGTTGGCTGGAAAATATAACCTTGTAAATCGATAAGATCTACAACAGCATTGTGTTGTTTTTTAATAATAGCACAATGACTTTCTGTAAGAGTAACACCCTGCTCTATTAATAATTCACCAGTGTCTTGATCAATAAAATCAGAACGCAATGCTTTATTAAATAAAACAGAATCTTGAATATTCAAACGGTTAATTCTTAACGTTTGTAATTCTGAAAGCAAAGCACTTGTTACACGACGTCCTGCAAATTTCGACGCAAACTCTTCTGGCAACATACTTTGTTCAAGACGTTGACCAATTAAATTTTCATCTACTTTTTTATACAAAGAACCATTATCAACCCAAACTGAATTAGATGAATAGAATAATGGAAGAATTTGTTCGCGAGGTGTACCCATCGCTTGCAAGAAGGTTGAAACAAGTACTTTCTTTTTCTTATCAATTCTTACATAAAGACAGTCATTTGTATCGAACTCAAAATCAATCCATGATCCTCTCATAGGAATAATTCGAGCTAAATAATAAGGCTTGCCTCGTAAATCTTTGTTTTTCTTACTTTTAGAAAAAACAGCACCTGGAGAACGGTGTAATTGACTTACAACTACCCGATCAACACCATTAATAATAAAGGTACCTTGATCACCAACAAAATATTGGCCATCTTGTTCATACAAATCAACCATTATAGGCACATCAGCAAAATAAACATTTTGCTCTTTGATATCATGTACATTACGTACACCATTATCATCAACATCCCATGTAATTAACTGTATCTTAACCTTTAAAGGAAAGGCGTACGTTTCTTCTCCATCTCGACATTCTTGAACAGACAAAGGAACTTTGATGCCTACGCGAGAATGACATGACGGACACATAATGTAACGAGCGCTTTTCTTTGAACACCCTGTACATTTTTGTCCATCTTCTAAACGAGAACAATCTCGTTTATCACAGCGAGAACACTCCCAAGTATAACGATTTGTAATACCTGTTAATAACCCACATGTGCAAGCCCAATTACCAAGTTCATAACTTACGAATTCCAAAGAAAGTTTATCACTATGTTCTATAGGAAAAACATCCCTTAGTGCCTTCTCTAATCCCATGACTACTCGCTCTGATGGCAAATAATCAAGTTGCACAAAATCATTAAATGACTTTGACTGCACCTCAATTAGATTAGGCACTGGAACAACATTTTTAACTTTTCCAAACGACTTTCGTAAAATTATACTATCAACAGTCGAGCGAGATACCATGCTGCTCCTTATAAAAAAAACTCAACAATTACTGTTCACAACCCCAATCAAACAACTAATTTATTGCCCAAAAAACTTGTATAAAATTAATTATACAAGTTCAACTGTAGCGCCAGCTTCTTCTAAAGCAGCTTTCATCTTAGCAGCATCATCTTTAGATGCAGATTCAACTACAGTAACAGGAGCACTTTCTACCATTGTTTTAGCTTCAGCTAAACCAAGAGTAACAACAGAACGTAAAGCTTTAATTACTTTAATTTTGTCAGCACCCATGCTTTTTAGAACAACTTTGAAATCTGATTTTTCTTCTTTAGGCGCTTCTACTTCTGTAGCAGCTGCAGGAGCAGCAGCCATAGACATAGCTGAAACACCAAACGCTTCTTCAATCGCTTTTACAAGTTCAGAAAGTTCTAAAACAGTCATTGCTTGTACAGCTGCAATAATATCATTAAATTTATGTGCCATGTGCGCATCCCCGAAAACAATAATAACGTATATTCTTAATTAACTAACTCAACTACTCGGCTTTTTTTTCTGCTACAGCTTTAATAGCCATTGCAAATACTATTACCGGCGCGCTTAATACACCACATAATTGTGATAGTAATATTTCGCGAGAAGGCAATAATGCTATCGATCTAACAGATTTTGCATCATAAACTTTTGCTTCTGAGCAACCTGCTACAATTTTTAGCTTATCATTGTTCTTTGCAAAATCATGTAATACTTTTGCAACACTTGTCATATCGCTATCAGCGAATACGTATGCAAGCTGACCTACTAGAAGTGTATCTAAACCTTGGCAATCACTTAAGCTTTTAACAGCTAATCTTGCCAAACGATTTTTAGCTACTTTAAGTGAGCCACCTTTGTCATCAAGTGCAAAACGAAGATTTTTCATTTGAGAAACAGTCATTCCTTGGTAATTTACCAAAAAAGCTGCTTTACTTGATGAAAACTTCGATTCTAAATTTTCTATTGTTGCTTGTTTTTGATGTTTTTTCATCTCAGCGACCTTTGCTAGCTACTTATGAAACTTGTTCTAAATTAACACCAATTCCAACACCCATAGATGAAGACATTGTTACTTTTCTTATGAACTTGCCTTTTGAAGCAGCAGGCTTAGAAGCCGCTAATGTTTTCATAAAAGTAACAAAATTTTCTTGTAATTGGCTAACATCAAACGATACTTTTCCTATCGAGAAATGAACTAGACCTTGTTTATCATTTTTGAAGAAAGCTTTACCTTTTTTCAAATCCGCAACAATAGCACCGACGTTTTGAGTAACTGTTCCCAATTTTTTGTTTGGCAATAAACCCTTAGGACCAAGAATTCTTGCTAAAACACCAATTGGTGCAACCATGTCTGGCGTTGCAACAGCAAAATCAAAATCTACCCAACCTTGAGAAATTTTTTCAATTAAATCTTCAGCACCTACAAAATCAGCACCAGCTTTTTCAGCTTGAGTTGCAGCATCACCTTTAGCGAATACAACAATTCTAACTTTTTTGCCTGTGCCATGAGGCAGTACAACACCGCCACGAACCACTTGGTCACCTTTTGTAGCATCTATTCCCAAATTTACATCGATATCAATAGATTCATCAAACTTAGCGAATGACAAACTTTTAACTTTAGCAATTGCATCTTTGTGAGATAATAAATCTAAGTTAGATACTAATTGCAAAGCATTGCGATGTTTTTTACCATGTTTTACCATTTAAGGCACTCCTTACTAAGCATCAACAACATCAACCCCCATACTTCTCGCAGTTCCTGCTACAGATTTTTTAGCTTGATCTAAATCACGAGTATTTAAATCAGGCATTTTGATCTGTGCAATCTCTTCGATCTCTGTCCAAGTAATCTTACCAACTTTGGTATCATGAGGACGAGCAGATCCCTTCTTCAAGTTAATCTTTTTGCGAATAAGTTCAGATGTTGGTGAAGTTTTCAAAACAAAAGTAAAACTTTTATCTTTGTAAATTGTAATAACAACAGGAACAGACTCACCCTTACGTGCCGCTGATTGAGCATTAAACTGCTTGCAGAACTCCATCATATTTACGCCATGAGGACCGAGAGCGGAACCAACTGGAGGCGCAGGAGTTGCTCCACCCGCAGGCAGAACCATTTTCACAAGAGCTTTTATTTCTTTTTTTGACATACGCACTACCTACTAAATTTATTTTTTAACCTGATCAAATCTCAATTCTACAGGAGTCATCCGACCAAAAATACTTACCTTAACAATAAGCTTTTTAGTATCTGCATCCACTTTCTCTATAATGCCTACAAAGCCTGTAAACGGTCCATCTTCCACTGTTATTTCACTATCAACTACAAAATCATCTTTGTCATTTGTTAGAACAACACCGCCTTTAATTTTCTCAAGGACTCTATCCACTTCTTTATTAGATAAAGCTATTGGATTTTTTCCACCAAGAAAACGTAAAACACGGGGTGTATTTAAGACAAACCTCACAAGCTCAGGAGCCATCTCCAATTCAATTAAAACATAGCCAGGAAAGAGCTGTTGGTCTTTTTCTTCGACAGCACCGAACATTTGCTTCATTTTTGCAGTTGGAACAAGGACTTCACCAAGACGGCCGCCTTGATCATCATCTTTAATCCGACGCTCTAATTCAGCTTTTACCTGCTCTTCATATCCAGCATAGATTTGAAGTACATACCACTGTTTCATTAATAACATCCCTAACTAATAGTCCCCAGAATCAACCTTAACGAATATTAAAAACAAGTGCGCTTAATACCTTGAGAGCTCCAATATGGAAAAGATAATTAATAACACTTAAAAACAAAGTAAACGCCAAAATAACAATTAGCGCAACGACTGTTGCACCTATAAATTCTTCTCTGGATGGCCAAACAATTTTTGACAATTCAACTTTAACTTCTTTAAAAAACGTTCCAACATTCTTCATATTCTAGAGCCTTAATAGATCTATTGTTAGTAAAACCGTAAAAATGGCAGGCCAGGAGGGATTCGAACCCCCAACACGCAGATTTGGAGTCTGCTGCTCTACCGTTGGAGCTACTGACCTACACTCACTTTTTAATCAAATTTAGCGATTAACCCACGGGCCATATTTTAGATGGAGCCCGCGACCGGACTTGAACCGGTGACCTCTTCCTTACCAAGGAAGTGCTCTACCGCTGAGCTACGTGGGCATACCCAAAAAAGCTATTATACGGTTTTGTCAAACATTTGGTATAATTTTACCTCTTACTATAAGAGTTTAGAGAAAAAACAGAAAAAGACAACTTAGATTTTTAAAAAAATGGAGCTGGTGACTGGACTTGAACCGGCAACCTACTGATTACAAATCAGTTGCTCTACCAATTGAGCTACACCAGCAACACATTATTATTGCAAATCTGAGTCAAATTTTAATTTTTCTTCAAAATCTTATCGACATCTGACTTACAATATATCTTATTATTAACCAATTCACAAATGCCTTGCCCTTGTCTGAAGCTCCAATATTCGTTTGCATCAACGATGGACACGCAGGCGAACAGACTTTGCTGAATAGTAACAATTTTAATTTCAAACATTTTATATAAGTATACCATAATTTTGCATTACAAAAAAATGGAGCTGGTGACTGGACTTGAACCGGCAACCTACTGATTACAAATCAGTTGCTCTACCAATTGAGCTACACCAGCAACTTATTTAATTTCAAATGGAGCGGGAAACGGGACTCGAACCCGCAACCTACAGCTTGGAAGGCTGTCGCTCTAGCCAATTGAGCTATTCCCGCATATTTCTAATTTTTATCTATAT
Source organism: Candidatus Chromulinivorax destructor (assembly GCF_003366055.1). NCBI lineage: Bacteria > Candidatus Babeliae > Candidatus Babeliales > Candidatus Chromulinivoracaceae > Candidatus Chromulinivorax > Candidatus Chromulinivorax destructor. Next base: position 394,882 of record NZ_CP025544.1, read on the forward strand.
TATATTTTTTATGATTAAATTTCAACATAGTATGATAACTGTGAATTCGGTAGTTAGCTATACTATTATTTTTATTTTGCGAACAGAATAAAAATGGTGACGAGGGAAGGATTCGAACCTTCGAAGGCGGAGCCAACGGATTTACAGTCCGTCCCCTTTGACCGCTCGGGAACCTCGCCAACTTGAATCATATATTTCAATATAACTTAGAGTAATTTATTTTATTACTTTTTAAGATGAATATCAACTACAAATTAATAAATATGTAAAAATAAATTATTTACTATAACTTTTATAGCAATAATTCGATGAAAAAGCAACCTCAGCTTTTATTTTTTTTACATTTTAAAATATCGTTCACTTCTGACACACAACTCGAGCACCCTGTACCTACCTCTAATTTTTGCTGAAGCTTATCAAAAGTATCTGCTCCATGGTCAATAGCCTGGCACACATCTGAATTCATAACACCCATACAAACACAAACTAAATGGTCATTTGTACAACAATCAATTAAGTCTTTTTTCTTACAGCAAGCCATATTTTTTCACCCTATTTATAATACCATTTTATTGTTCTTGTCATTTCATCATGATATCCAAGTTCAATTGAACACACATTTTGTTCAAGTAAAGATTCAGCTATCTCTGGCCACTCTATAATGACTAATGAATTTGGCTGATATAAAAATTCATCAAAACCTGCAAATAAAAATGCATTTTTATCTTCCAGCCTATATAAATCAAAGTGATAAAAAGTTTTACCGTCACTGTTTTTATAAGCCTGTAAATACGTGTATGTTGGACTCTGAGTTTCTCCTATCACACCTGATTGGCGTAAAAGTTCAATTGCTAAGGTTGTTTTACCAGCACCAAGAGTTCCTTGTAACGTAATTACTTGCACATCGGGATGTGTATGTAAAATTTGTGATGCAATATTTGCTATGTCAGATTTTTGAAATATTTTTTCATGCTCATCATGAACAGCCAGATGATTATGTTTTTTTGTAGTCATAGTTAAATTTTTATAATTTTTTTCAAAAGTTTTTTGTCTTTTTTTGAACCGTTTTGTTCATCGGTATAACGAAGTGAAAGTTTAACATCTTTGTCTTGGTCTTTGGTTATAAGATATCGACTTCCATACTCCATTAAAGTATCTAAACTTTTATTCTCTTCTTGAGTTGTTTTATGAATCGTTTGCGCAATTATTAACTCTTTTTGATCTTGAACTTTCATAACTTCTTGTAATATTCTATAAAACTCCATCGAACCAAGCGACTCGATCTGATATTGCTTTGCATAATTACGTAATTCACGATCAGATGTTACTAATAAAATATCAAACGCTTTATACGTTGTTAATTTTTTTTTAATAATATCATCTGCTGATTGCATAAAGCCAGAATAAAACAGTGTAAGATATTTATAATTTTCTTCTACTTCATACGGATCTTGCCCACCATCAAAGACAAGAATCACCTCATTAGAATTTCTTCGTTGTGCATATTTTTCGAATAATTGAAGAAATTTTGTCCGTTGAGCATCTTGAACAAATTGTGTGTGCAATACAGTTTTTAATAGATTGTATGCATCTATAATAATAATCATGCTTCACAATCCATTCATTACGTAAGTCTGTTATTAATATATATAGTTTACATTTACAAGTCGTTATATCTTATAGTAGAATAAAACAAGTCAATTCGACTCAGCAGCTTTTATGTTGAAACTATAGTATACAAGAATAGCTATGACAGACAAGTAAGGAATAAGGTGCTATGTCTCAATTAATACAATTAAAGCAGAGAATCAAAGCTATTGAAGTTATTAAAAAGATTACGCATGCAATGCGCTTAATTTCAATGTCTTCTCGTTTAAAAATGATAAAGCTCTCAGAAAATTTACATTTTTTCAGAGATGAAATCACGCCATTATTATGCTCTTTAGAAAGTGCGCACTCAAAAGCAGACCAAAATCAATCAATACAAAAAAACCTCATTATTTTGATTGCATCTGAAAAAGGTTTATGCGGTAACTTTAATAGTATTATTTTACATCATTTCGAAAATTATCTTAAAAAGATTGATCTAGAAAACTATGATTTTATTACCGTTGGTAAACATGCAGGCGACTATCTAGCAAAAAAAGATATTTCTATTGTTGCTCGACATGATAAATTATCACCACATCATCTTGATAAAACAGCTAATAGCTTGTATGAATTTTTAATGAAACATAAAAATGAGTATGCGACGGTAACCTGCTTATACAATAAATCAAAAAGTTTTTTCATTCAACAGCCTTGCGAGTTTCAACTGCTACCAGTTCAACCTCAAACAAGCTGTAATGTCCAAAAAAATATCGATGTCGAAGATTATCATTGGATTCAAAAACCTGAAGATGTTATCGTCTGTATTTTTCAATCTTTTATTAAATTAAACGTTTTAGCTATACTTTCTGAATCGATTATATCTGAACAATCTTCACGATTTTTATCAATGGATAGCTCAACACGCAACGCAGAGAATTTATTAAAAAAAATGAATCTTGAATATAATAAAATTCGACAAACAAAAATCACTAAAGAGCTGACTGAACTTATTAGCAGTTTCTAAAATTTAAAACCCAGCAATTTTCGTTCAAAAATTCGCTGGGTTTTTTATAATCTAAAGTAATAGACCTCTTTGTCATTTCTTTTGTGTCACGTCTTGATTTAATACATTTCTACTTCTCAACATTAACTTTCCAGCATCATGAGGTGTCATACAATCCATAACTAATTCATATTGATTATGAAATGCCATATCTCTATGTATACAATGATAAAGAGCTATTGATAATGCTACTTTATAAGCATCATTATCAATAGCTGATATTTGAATAATATGAGATAAGAGAAGCCTATTTTCTTACATCTTCATGTAAAAAATTATACTTTTTAAAAAAATAACTAGGTTTTGTGAACCAAATTTTTACTATAGAATTTTGCCCTACGTTTTTTACAAAAACTCCGGGGATCTGTAGGCCGGTGGGCCTGATGCACTCTTTTTTGAACTAAAAAAGCGCACAGTGGCACCGGCCACCAATGTTTCCGTAGATGAGCGCAGCGATATCGTAGGCTTATATCGTTATTTTAAATTTGGTTTACACAGCCCAAGAACTTATCTCATCCTAAATAGGTCTATTTGTAAAGATTATTTGTCTTCCCATATAAAGACCAAATCTATATTGATTATTAAATACAACATTTCTATGCGCCTGATGATAAAGAGCTATTCCTATTGCTACCGTATGTTGATAATTATAAAAATTTGAATCATAATGACGGCGATCAAAAGGTTCTTGAAGAAAAAGTGGCAGACCACACCAATTTTCTGGGTGTTGATCAAAATTTTCGATAGCTTCTGCTATTTTTTTATGTATTTTTTTATCTTCATCACAAATTCTTTCTTGGTCAATATCTATATAAATATAACTTTCAATTAATTCATTAAATCTATTATCGAACTGAGACGTCAATACCAATTCATGATAGCTTACAAGCATCATGCATAAAAATAATTTCATCTTCATATTAAAAACCTTTATTTAAAGATGCTTTACAAACTCAATATGTGCACCTAACGAACGTAGCTTTTCATCTAGGTCTTCATAGCCACGACGCCAATGTGAAACGCCATACACCATTGTCGATCCTTCTGCTACTAATCCTGCTAAGACTAATGCACAAGAAGCACGAATATCAGTAGCAACGACAACTGCTCCTTGCAATTTTTTGACCCCTGTTACAACAGCTTTATGACTGCCAAGTACCTGCATCTGTGCACCCATTAATTGCAAATATGGCACGTGTAAAAATCTATTTTCAAAGACTGTCTCAATTGCTTCACATTTGCCCTGCGATACAGCTTGAGCAATCATTAACAATGGTTGCAAATCGGTTGCAATTCCAGGATATGGTGCTGTTTTAAATGAAACTGCTTGCGGATTTTTTGATGCAATCAAACGAATTCCACCGGCTGCTTCATGAATAATCTGATGGCCCATTTCTTCCAATTTCATTAAAAAAAGTTCCATATCATCAGCACAAGCATTTGGTAAATACACATTTCCACCGGTAATAGCTGCTGCAATCAATAACGAGCCAACTTCTAAACGATCCGTCATAATTGAATATTCAACCGGTTGCAATTTTTCAACACCAACAATTTTTAATGCTGCTGGATACTCAAGCGATATCTGCGCACCCATTTTTGTTAAAATACCAATTAAATCCATAACTTCAGGTTCAATTGCTGCGTTGACAATATAGGATGTCCCAGGAATTAAAACTGCTGCCATTAAAATATTTTGAGTTGCTCCAACACTTGGATAATCAAGTACAAATCGCTGAGCAGTTAATTTTTGCGCATGCAGGCAAATTACATTGCCTTGCTCAGTAATTTCTGCTCCCATTTTTTTAAAATTCTTTAAGTGATAATCAATTGGACGAGCTCCAATCATATCGCCACCCGGAAAAGCTACATCAGCTTTTTGAAATCGTGCCATTAAAGGCCCAAGAATAACAATCGATGCCCTGGTTTTTTGCATCATCTCTTCAGATATCTTCCAACGATGAATGTTCGTCGTATCAACTACTAAAATTCCAGCCGCATAATCTTTGGTAATAACTGCACCTAATGATTCTAACAAACCAACCATAGACTCAATATCAGTCAGATGTGGAACATTTTTTAAAACTGAAACTCCTGAAGTTAAAACTAACGATGCTAAAATTGGTAATGCTGCATTTTTTGCGCCAGAGACTGTTACTTGTCCTTGTAACGGTCCTGATTTTTTTACTAAAATATATTCATGTTGCATATAAAATTTCCACTATAAAAATTTGTCATAAAAATATGATGATGAATATTAAGTATACTCTGCACTATTTTTTTTTGTAGTCAGGAAAATCAACTTGTTCAAATGCCTTTGCTAATCAAGAAACAGATACGAGCTACCATAATAAAAGTTAAAATGTAAGACTAGAAAACAACTTTTTTATAACTTACACTCAAATAAAGTCATCTTTACAATATAAAAAAATTATTCTACAAAGGTTTTTCATGGTAAACTTTCATAAAGTAACCTTACTTGCGTCAATTATATTTTTATTACCCTTCAACTTAATTCAAGCTCGTAACATGAATCAAAACTGTTCTCTTACTGTCATCGTCGGCTCAATGTGTAGCGGAAAAACTGAAGCTCTGATTGCTGCAGCAAGTAAATTTGTGATTGCAAACCCAGATCTTATTGGTATTTTTAAGCCATGTCTTGATAATCGCGTACTTGCAAATAACGAAAAAGATCCTTCAATTTATATCACCTCACGCAATGGTAGTTCAATTAAATGCATTGCAGTCAATGATGTCGCTGAAATGAAAAAAATTGTTCTTGAAAAAAACTATGCTGTCGTTGCAATTGATGAAGCACAATTTTTTAACAAAGAAGAACTGATTTTATTTGTTCACGACATGCTGGCTCTTCATAAAAAAATTATCGTATCAGGGCTTGATCTTGATTTTCGATCAGAAACATTTGGTGCTATGGGCGATCTTTTAGCATTAGCTGATGAAGTTATTAAATTAACTGCTATCTGCACAGAATGTGGATCAGATACCTATTGCATTACGCAACGCGTTATCGATGGCAAACCTGCTCATTACAACGATCCAATTATTATGGTTGGTGACATTGAATACAAACCTCGTTGCAGAAATTGTCATATCATAAGAAAAGATTAAATATAGTTCATGAGGCCTTCGGGCCTCATACTGTTTACAAGCTATTTTTAAAAATAAAAATGACTGTCCCTCTAAACTCTATTACTGTATAAGGTTTATTAATGGCAAAAGTATCAAACTATTTTCAATGTCAAAACTGTGAATACCAAACTCCAAAGTGGCAAGGCTGTTGTCCTGAATGCCGCAAATGGAATACCTTAGAAGAAGTCTCACAATCACCTGCACAACCAAAAAATTCTGCGCCCGGCAAAACAGCTGCAATGACATCACTTGATAATATTTCAACAGATGAAGCTCCTCGATTTATCACCGGAATATCAGAATGGGATCGTGTTACCGGAAACGGTATTGTTCCAGGATCTTTTTCTATTGTTACTGGCGATCCTGGTATTGGTAAATCAACACTCTTACTACAAGTGAGCGCTCAATTATCTGCAAAATATAAAGTATTTTATTTTTCTACCGAAGAGTCACTTGCTCAAGTAAAAATGCGATTTCAACGACTCAACCATCCATCGCAAACTTTGCTATTTTCTACACAAGCAACGCTTGAAATTATTGTAGAAACTTGCAAACAAGAAAAACCTGATCTTGTTATTATCGATTCGATTCAAAATATTTACAGTTCAGAGAATTTTAGCCTTCCAGGGACTATTACACAACTTCGTGAAACAGCATTTTATTTAATGAAATTAGCAAAAGATAATAACATTGCCATTATCGTAACAGGCCATATCACCAAAGAAGGCCAAATGGCTGGACCAAAAATATTAGAACATATTGTTGACGCAGTTTTTTACCTACAAAAAGAAGATAAATGGCAAACTCGAATTTTACGATCAGAAAAAAATAGATTTGGGTCAGTTAATGAAATCGGTTTTTTTCAAATGACAAGCACCGGCATGATTGCTATAGAAAATATTAATCAACATTTAATCAATGACACAAAACACACCCCAGGTTCAGTATTAATTAGCTGTCTTGAAGGAACGCGACCATTATTTTTAGAACTTCAAGCTTTAACTATACAGACTCAATTTAGCGTTGCTCAACGAGTTGCAACCGGCATTGACCATAAACAGATCGTTTTAATTGCTGCAATTTTAGAAAAATATCTGCACATTAAGTTTAGTGGATGTGACATATTCTTTAAATTAAGTGGCGGAATCAAAATCAAAGATAACTCTGCTGATTTAGGCATAGCTTTAACCTTACTTTCTAGCTACTTTCAAAAACCTGTACCTGCGCAAACAATTGCATTAGGTGAAGTATCTTTAACTGGATTAATTAAACCAATTCAAAATATCGATATCCATGCAAAAGAAGCTGCTAAATTTGGTTTTGATAATTTGCTGATTGCTTATGATCAAAAATTAGAAACTAAAATAAATAAACATGTTCGTCGGTTTAAGTCCGTCTACGATCTTTTAGAACTATTTCCTGAATAAAAAATCGATAAAATCATGCCATGTAAAGAAGCTTTATAATCCAACAATAAAGCTTCTTTATGTCTTATCAAATTAAATAATAGTGGTTGATCTATCACAATTGACTAAAGCAATAAATCATTTATCTTGTATCTATACAATTATTTTTTCTTATTTATTCATGGCATAAAGGTTAGAACATGTCATCAGATATCTTATTATCTATACAGAATGTTACAAAAACATTTGTAACAAATACTAAAACAATTAGAGCTTTAAAAGGCGTTTCTCTTGATATTTATCAAGGTGAAATTTTAAGTTTGCTTGGTGTTAATGGTGCTGGTAAAACAACTCTGTCGTCAATTATATCATCCCTTAACCCCCCAACATCTGGTGATATTTTATATCAAGGCACATCAATCTATAAAGACTTAATTAACTACCGTAGAATTATTGGATTTTGCCCTCAAAAACCTAATATTGATACCATGCTAACCATCGAAGAAAATCTCTACTTTGCAGGCAGATATTTTAATGTTCCAAGCAATGAAATTAAACAGCGCGCGCAACTTTTAATGCAAAAATTTAGCTTAACTCAATACGCTCAATCAAAGGGATCTATTCTTTCTGGTGGCTACAAACAAAGATTTTTACTTGCCAGAACTTTAATGCATCAACCTAAAATTGTTATTTTAGATGAACCAACTGTAGGACTTGATCCACACATTCGACGTAACTTATGGGATGTGATCAAAGAACTTAAAAAAGAAGGCGTCACCGTTCTGTTAACAACTCACTATCTTGATGAAGCGGAGTATTTATCTGATCGCGTCTGTATTTTAGATAAAGGTGTTATTAAGCTCATCGATACCCCAGATAATTTAAAAAGAATGTATAATCAAACCAACCTTGAAAATGTATTCATCGAAATCATTAAAGAGGATGCAAACATTGATGCTGAATAAAAAAATTCTACAAACTTTTTATGCTCTTTTATCTAAAGACATAGAAATTTATAATAAAAAGTTGCTCCCAAGAACCATTGACGCTTTTGTCTGGGCTGGAAGTAACCTTATTATAGCTCACAATATTATGCCTTTATTTGGTATACAAGATCCACAATATGGAACATTCATTCTTATTGGCAACCTTGCAATTTGGGGTCTTTTTGAAATGCTCACGACAATTGCAATATTTCTTGGTGATATCGAAGGCGATCGAACAATCAGTTATTACATATCGTTGCCAATACCAACATCTTTATTTTTTGTAGAGCAAGCTTTGGCAAGTGCTTATCGATCAATGGCAAGCTCTATACTTATATTTCCTTTAGGAAAATTAATTCTTGGAGATGCTTTACTATTCTCTTCAATTAACTGGCCTTGCTTTCTGATTGCTTTTGCTATGATCAATGTTTTTTATGGATTCTTAACTCTTTTAGTTGCAAGTTATGTATCTGACTTACCTTCTTTGACCATGGTGCGAAGCAGAATTATGTTTCCTTTATGGTTTTTAGGTGGTTTTCAATTTCCTTGGAAAATGTTACACGGCGTTGCTCCAACCTTTGCTTACATGAATCTTTGTAATCCAATTACCTACATTATGGAAGGAATTCGGTCAACAGCTTTACCTACTCAAAATTATCTACCATTTTGGAACTGTATGGCGATGCTTGTATTCTTTTCTATGCTATGTGGATACATTGGCATACGAAATCTAAAAAAACGACTTGATTGCCTTTAGGAATTTTTATGCTTACAACTTTTTATATTCAGCTGCACGTTTTCACACAACTTTTGAAACGAGACTTTGGTATTTTTTTACAAAATGCAGTTAATAATGCAATTAATATACTCTGTTGGGTTATTTTGTCGTTAGTTGTGTATCAATTTATTATGCCTGAACTTGGATGTACCTATAAGGGTGACTTCTTACTGGTCAGCTGCGTTATATCTCGAGCTTTTTTTGGTGTTATGGATGGAGTCTGTAGAATGGTTGCAGACCTTGATGGTGATAAAGCAATTACTTACGATATGACATTGCCAATTTCCCATACCCTGCTGTTTATTAAAATTGCAATATCAAATGGCATGCATGCAGGATTATTATCACTGTTAATTATTCCTGCTGGTAAAATTATTTTGTGGAGCTATCTGAGCTTTCCATTTTTTTGCCTACCAAAATTATTACTCATTATTTTTTTAAGCTCATTTTTTGCAGGATTCTTTTCATTGTTCATTATTGGAATCACAAAAAATCTTATGCAAATTGAAGATATTTGGAGTGGCATACTTTTTCCATTATTTGCTCTTGGTGGTTTTCAGTTTACTTGGAAAGTTATGCATGAAGTATCTCCAGTCATGAGTTACATCAATCTTTTCAATCCAGTCATGTACATGTTTGAAGGTATTCGTGGAGCTACGCTTGATCCAGCATTATCGATATCATTTTGGATCTGCTGCATGATGCTTATGATATTTACTATTCCTATGGGATATATTGGAATTCATCTTTTAAAACGACGCCTTGATGCGATTTAGGAATTCATTATGACTGATAGTTTTTACCAACAAGCTGGTGTAATTTTGCAACTATTACATCGAGATTTTTATATATTTAAACGAAATTTTTTACATCGTTTACGGATGGCTTTGTATTGGGTTGTAATTTCAGTTGCTATTGCTCGAATGTTTTTACCTTCTATGGGTTTAGATAATTTTGCACCATTTATTTTGATCAGCTCTGCTGTCAGTTATGGTCTTTTTATTGTCATGCAAAATGCAATGAGTCTGGTTGAAGATATTACAGAAAATCATGCGATTGCTTATGAGCTCACTTTACCAGTTGCACAGTGGCTTATATTTTTAAAAATTATGATAAGTAATGCACTACAATCATTTGTTATATCTCTTTCAATTGTACCTTGTGGCTTACTTCTTCTTATGAATAGTCATGCTTTTCCTGATTTTTCATGGTGGAAATTTATACTTATTTTTATCTGTGCATCAATATTTTATGGAGCATTTTCTTTAATTTTAGCAATATCGCTTAAAGATATGTCTCAAGTTGATAATGTATGGCTAAGAATATTGTTTCCCATCTGGTACTTAGGTTGTTTTCAATTTCCATGGAGCGTTTTATACAAAGTCTCTCCAGCACTTGCATATCTTGATTTATGCAACCCGATGACCTACATTTTAGAAGGTGGGCGATCTGCTACAATTAACAGCGCTGGATCACTTCCTTTTATTCCCTGTTGCGCCATGATTCTATTTTTTGCAGCAATTTGCTCAATAATAGGCATACATTTCATGAAAAAACGTTTAAACTGTATATAAAAGCACATTAATCATCTCAAATAAAAATTTACTTATGACCACAAATTCTGAAATTGCGTTAAATAAATATATTGCTCATGCAGGTTATTGCTCACGTCGAGTAGCAACAGATCTTATTAAAAATGGTAAGGTTCGCATCAATGGCATACAAGTTAAAACTCCTTTTACTCTCGTAAAAGCAACTGATCTTGTTACGGTAGAAAACAATCCAATTACACCAGAAAAAAAAATCTACATTCTTTTAAATAAACCTAAAAATGTTATTTGTACTGTTGCTGATGAAAACAACAGAAAAACAATTACTGATTTATTTGCTGGTGTATTTAAAGAACGCTTGTACCCAATTGGAAGACTTGATCGTAGTACAACTGGCTTAATTATCATGACCAATGACGGTGATCTAACGCAACGCCTTGCTCATCCAAAATATGAAGTTCCAAAGATGTATCAAGTAACAAGCGAAACATCAATTGCTAAAAGTGTTATAGAAACACTTTTACAAGGTGTTCCACTGGAAGATGGTTTCATGAAAGTTGATGAAGCAGGTTACCCAACATCTTCAAAAAAAATCGTAAATGTTACAATTCACAGTGGCAAAAATCACATTGTAAGAAGACTATTTGAAGAACTTGGCCATCCAGATATTAAGTTAGATAGATTTTCATATGCTGGTCTTACCAAAGAAAAATTACGTACCGGTGAATGGAGACATTTAACAACTCAAGAAGTTGCAGCACTTTACCAATACGAAGAAAAAGAATTAGTAAAAGAACCTAAAAAAATAAATCGCGCGAAAAAATATTACGCACGACTTGGATAAATAAAAAAGCCCATCAAAATTGATGGGCTTTTTTTATGTACTATCGATGTGATGGATTTTTCGATATCTTTTTTTGTATCATGCTATTTTTAATACGAGCTGTTTTTTTCATCTGATGTTGATACACATATGCACTTAATGGCGTAACATTATTTTGTGCCGGAACTTGCAGAAGGTCAATAGGATGCATAACTGGCTGAATCATAATAACAGGACCACATATCAATGCCAAAGCAACTGTATAAACAAAAGAACGTTGACTGCATGACAGTGGCATATACTGGCGTTGCCAAGTTGCTTGCTCTTGATTATTGTTTTCTTTTTTAGATGCTTGAGGCATAGAAGTTATGACAACAGGTACACATAAAAAAAGCAGCAGCATCAAACGTTTCATAGTTACTCTTTTGTTTTTAAATTAAATTTAATTTTATCAGACAACATCACAATTCCATACATATTCAAAATCAATAATAACATACCCGTAATTGCCATAAACATCATCGCATGATCATTTTCACCAACATACGAAAATAGTAAGAAAGCAGACCCTGCAAAAATAGGGTATATTTTATTACCTTTTTCACCCCATAAAAACACAGCTGCATTTTTACCAACAGTGTAAAATGAAATTAACGAACTATAACCAAGCAAGAAAATAAACATTGGCCAGAAAAGATTAATATACGGAAAGTAAAGTTGTAAAGCTTGCGCTACTAATACTGTTTGATGAATACCATCTTTCCATGTTCCTGTTACTAAAATAAGAAGAAGGCTTAAGGTACAGATAATAAATGTATCCATAAATATGCCCATAATCCCCATAGAAGCTTCTCTGCTTGGACTTACTTCAGATGTTTGGCTATGAATTGTTGATGCATAACCAATACCAATGTCGCCTGAATAACAAGCTCTTTTAATTCCGTATGTCATCGTCGTCATCATCGTCGAACCTGCAAAAGCTCCAATTGCAGCATGAGGTGTCCAGGCTGAAATGAAAATAAGTTTAAGTATTCCTGGAAGCATGGTTATGTTGATAGCGAGAATATAAAGGCTCATTGATACAAAAATAACTAAAAATAGTGGTACCACAACAGAGCTTACTTTGCCTACTAACTGCAATCCGCCTTGACCAATGATTAAAACTAAAAACATTAAAAGTAGGACAACAATAATTTTTTCAAAGCCCCATCCTGCAATAATTGTATGAGTTATCGTTTTAAAAATAAAAATTTCAGTCCCATAAATACAAAATAAAAATGCAACTAATGATGATAAAAATTTACCCCCTTGCAGTTGTTGCAGATAAATCATAGGACCACCAGTGTAGCTATTATCTTTATCTTTAATTCGATATATCATGCCTAAATAAATCTCTGCATATTTTACTAACATGCCAAAAAAACCAGCAATCCACATCCAAAAAACAGCACCAGGTCCACCTAATTGAACAGCTGTACATACGCCAACAACATTTCCAATACCTATGCACCCACCAATTGAAGCAAAAAACACATACAATGGCTTAACACCACGAACATGCTCAGATTTTTGATAGATATAACTATGAAAAATCTTAAAGATTTCAGGCATATGCATAATTTGAAAAAAATTTGATTTATAAGTAAAATAAATGCCAACTAACATCAATGCTGGGACGCCGCCATAAGTCCAAACGAAGTCTTCAATATATTCAAGGTGCGATAAAAAATAATTCAGCATTAAAATCCCTATATAAACTATGATTAATTACAAATTTTAATAGTAAAGGAGCAATGATACTTTGTCAAAACAATAAGTAGATAAAGAGGCTGATTCGATATGTTTTTCGTTTTATGATAAACTATTTCAATACATATAAAAAAGGATTCTGTATGAAAAAAAGTATATTAGTTCTATCAACGCTGTTTTTCTTGTCAGCTTTATCGCCTGTTCTTGTGCAATCAGGACGTGAAGCTAAACTTACAAAAAATGACAATAAACAACCATTTACAACTGGCGATAAATTGAATTTAAATTCAGCAACTGAATTTACACAAACCAATGATGGAATTTATTATAAAACAATAAAATCTGGTACAGGAAAATTACCTTGCAAAGGTGAAGTCTTAACCGTTCATTACACCGGCTATTTTCTTGTTAAAAAAATGAATGATAAAAAACAAATCGAGTATTCTATTGGTGAAGTATTTGACAGCAGCGTTCAGCGCCAAAAACCATTTAGTTTTAGACTTGGCATGCGTCAAGTGATTTCTGGATGGGATAAAATGCTTGCAACTATGAAACCGGGTGAAAAACGTATTGTTGTTCTTCCTTCAAAAGAAGCGTATGGCAATCGAGCTCAAGGGCATATTCCAGCTGATGCATCATTAATATTTATAATCGAATTTATTTCAGCAGCATAATTCAAAAACGAAAGATACTTTGTATGAAAAGCAATATTACATCAGGTGAGATGTTACATTTAGAAGATTTTACAACATCAAAGCATGGTATTGTCTATAAAATAGTTAAAGAATCTGATCAAGAAAAACCTGAAGTTGGTGATATTGTTACCGTTCATTATACAGGATGCCTTTTAAAAGGTAGTCATGAAGTTGGCAAGAAATTTGATAGCAGTCTTGATCGCGGTGAACCGTTTCAATTCACTTTAGGATTTGGACAAGTTATTAAAGGCTGGGATCTTTCACTTGCAGATATGAAAATTGGCGAAGAACGCATTGTTCTTTTACCTGCTCATTTGGCATACGGTGACAGATCTGTTTCAGTTATTCCTGCAAACTCTACTTTAATATTCGATATTAAATTACTTGGTACAGAATAAACTTTAAATAAAAATAGAAAAGCCCTGAAGATCTTATAAGATCTTCAGGGCTTTTCTATTAAACTATTTTTTAAAATCAACCGTAATCATACCATTCTCCATATCTCCGGCTTGACTATCTACAGCTTGCTTTATTTTAGGAAAAAGCTGAAACAGCTGATTGTAATAATCGTGTGCAATGCCTTTGCCATTGACAAGAATCTCGACTTGAATACATGGGGCATTTTCTTCAAATGTTCGACCTGACCAAAAATTAGCATTTTTATTTTTTATTCCTTGAGGATCTACAACCTGAATCCAATCTTTTTTTGAATATACCGAATAAATTTTCTTAAAGCAGTGTGTGTACACTTGGTTGTGATTAACTTGCTGCACTGGCGTACCAAAAAGCCATACTTCCATTTCAATATCGGGATAATAAGGTAAATGGTTTGCCATATTTAAAACTACATTTCCACCATGTGAATAGCCAAGTAGTCGAACCTTAGGAATAACTTGATGCTCTGTATAATAATCAGTCACAACTTTGTAAAGCTGGTCTACAAGATCCCGTGCTGAGTTGTTACGAGTGTAATCATTGACATGCTCAGACTTCCAGCCAAAAACATAAAATTGATCCATGTTGTATGATTTACAATCACAATGCATGCATCCTTTTGCCATTTTATTAAAGTGGTAATAATCAGGAAGATCTTTTGCAAGGGAAAGTCCTTGAGGGCAATACATTAAAGGTCGATAATGAGAATATTGAAAAAGCTTGCGCATTAAATAGGTCCCATGAACAAAAATTGTAATAGAATGATCTTCCGTCGGCTGTCCAACTGAAATCAATGGTAATTCATAACCAACCAACAACAGCATCATCCAGATCTTTTTGTTCATACAAAAACCTTTATATCAAATAACCCTCACTTCATGCCAGACGTTGTAAAAACCTTAAAATTATTACAATATATCTGATATGTTTTGCATATATATTTATATTCTTTTTTGTATAATCTATTCATATTTTTATGTATAAACAATAAAAACTGTTTTTTAAAGAGAAAATAGTATTTGTTATCAACAAAAAATAATTGAGATCTGGTATTGCTCAACCGCTTTTTACAAAATTTGAAAAATATAGATGTCTATAGCTCTCATTACATTTTTATTATTTATAATATCCAACCGCAAAAATGCAAACTATGCTGTTACAAGTCAATAAAAAAATATGCTGATTATTATACTATTTTAAAATTTGGCTCACACAGCGTAGATATATTACAATGTAAAATCAACTTCTACCATACATGTATCTAATCCTTGAGCAGCTTGTTCAATTAACTTTTGAATAGAAGGAAAATATTTAAAGATTGAACGATACGATGTGTGACGAATCGATTGAGAGTTGACTGTAAATTTGACTTGAACGCAACGTGCATCTGCATCAAATACTCTGTCTGACCAAAAATGTGCTTTTCTTGCTTTTTTATTAACAATTCCCTGTGGATCAATTCTTTGTAACCAATCTTTCTTTGAATACACAGAATACACTTTTTGAAAATGTGAATGATTGACACAATCATGATTAATTCTTTGAATAGGTGTACCTAATAACCAAGCTTCAATATTGATAGTCTGATCAGATATTTTAAGAGGCGCGTAATAAGCAGTGTCTAAAACAACATTGCCTCCATGAGAAAAGCCAATTAGTCGAATATCAGGAATAATAGAATGTTTTTCATAATACTTCGCAGCAAGATGCTCTAATGATTTCATTAATTTTTTTGCAGATTTCATTCGATTTTTATGACTAAATGATTCAGAACGCCATCCAAAAAGATAAAACCTATCAACTGAATACAATTCATTATGTAAGTCTGCACAGCTTTGTGCCATTTGATGATAATGATAATTTTTCGGTAAATCTATAGCAAGAGTTAAGCCTTGAGGACAATAGACCCGAGGCCGTAATGGGCTCATATTAATCATTCTGCGAGCAACAGATGTTCCATGAACAAAAACAGTAATTGTATGATCTCTTTGATTTTCTGTTTGAGTGTGACAACAAACATTCATAAAAGAACATAATAACAGTACTAAAAAAGATCCTCTTGTTTTATACATAGTGCCTAAGTTGCAAGAAGGTTATTATGATACAATCTGCATGATAGTATCATATTTTGATATGAGACTCAAGAAGGAGCAGCCCACTATACTGTGAAAAGAATAGGGACTGCTTACCAAGTAAACTAAAACTATGCTGATAACAACTTGCATAAAAAATCAATATGCTTATCAGATTGATTTTTAAACTGACGCAAAAGAGCTCTTTCAAGATGTTCTTGCACAAAACTTATGGTCATGCCTTCAACTTTTAATTCTGGATAATTTGGATGAGTAAATGTAAAAGTACCGTGCTCATCTTCTTGCACTGTTTCCATTAATACAGGTAAAAGTTCTGTAACTTTCGTCTGTAAATATGACTTAGTTTTTTGCTTATATTGTTTGTTTTGCTTCATGCATAATCTTTCGTCTATTATATCTACTATTTTTATACGTAATATTTTACTAAAATGCCTGACCAAGGGTTAAGTACCATGCGTAAGGACTTTCAAAATCAGGATATTTTTTATCAAGTTTACATGCAATATCAAATCGTAGTGGTCCAATCGGTGTATTATATCGCAAACCAAAACCAACGCCTCCAAGTAAGTTGTCTGGGACATCTTGAATACTATCTTTAATTAAAACTCCAGCATCAAAAAAAGTAGCTCCCTCTAACTGTAAGTAAATAGGAAATCTTGCTTCAAAATTTACGTTAAACATCGTTCTGCCGCCTTGGTTAACATAATGCCATAAATCATTTGCAGCAGCTGGTAATCCAGTATTTGGTGCAGGAACTGGCTTTGTTAATAGCCCAAGAGGTGGACAGTAATCCCTGTCATACCCTCGAATTGTGTTAGCTCCACCAAGATAAAATCTATCAATTGGCATGATATCTCTATACTCACGATTAAAAACATGCCCTGCACGAGTTCTAATAGCAAACACTGACCGAGAAGTGAATGGTAAGTATACAGCATATTCACCAACAACTTTAAATAAACTTGTTTGATTAACCATATCGGCCATCCCAAGGCATGATACAAAAGCATTCCATCCATTTTTTGGATTAAGAATATTATCAACATAACTCCACATCAACGAGGGTTCAACAAAGCCAAAAGCAAACTGTGTATGCATAAGCTTTGGATTATAATCAATACTCAATGCAATATCTTCAATATTAGCTGGCACAATTCCCTTAAATTCAACTCCAAGCGTTACCCCCATATTCAGATGATCGTGTTTTTCTTGCATTCCAAATAAAACCCCTTTTTGATAGGCAGAATAAATGGAAACATCACTACCAATATATAATGGCTGGCGATAACTATTATCATATATTTTTATGCGAGAACGAATTGGACGATTAAATAACCACGGCATAAGATATTGAACTGATAAATTTCCATAAAATTTAGTAAAATCTCCTTCAGCTACAAGTCTATCTCCAAATTTAAATGGATTATTATAGATAAATGTTCCCCCAAATTTATAAGAAAAACCTTGCTGCAAAGAGAAATCTTTACCAACCTGTTGTCCCCCAAGTCGAGTTCTAATTTCATAGGTATCAGCCGCAATTAACTTTACCCCAACTGGAACCTGCCCTTGATCATCAACTTCTTTGTGCGAGTAAATATAGACCGTATCAAAAAGTTCTAAATTTCTCAGATTATCTATCGATTTTTCAATATTTTTTTTATCCCAAACATGGCCTTGCTTAATTGTAAGTTCACGTTGTAAGTATTTAAATGGAATGCGAGAATTACCTGAAACAACAAATTTACCAAAATAGACTTGCCGTTCATCAACCTGAACATTCCAAACCAGCTTGTTGTTATGATATTCATAATCAACCATAACCTTTGTATGACCAAAATCTTTAAAATAGTTAATTAACCAATTTCTTTGAAGAGCTATCCAGCTATGATTAAACGGAACTGGTTCTTTAAGATTATTAAATTGAGCAAATGGACCATATTCTAATAATTCATCATACCCTTTAATTTCAACAGACTGAAGATACTGCGCAGGACCTTCATCAAGGGTTAATACAATTTTATAATCAATAAACTTATTATGAGCTGTTTGCTTCATAGGTACAAATTCTTCTTTAACAACTTTTATATCCCAATATCCATGCTGCATGTACAGTTGTTTAAGTGCATGAACTGCTTGAGAAAAAGTCTCTTTATCAAAAGAATTATTATGTAAATTTTTAAAACAACTTAATTGCAACTGCTGTTGACTAAGTTGAAAATTATCCTTACATTCAACATGCCGAATCATGGCACGTTTACCTTCATGAATAATACAAAAAACTTTGCCTTTCTCTTCTTTTACGGAAAGATTGAGATCCCAAAATCCTTTTGATTTATACATGTTTTCTATTTCATCAGATAAAATAGCGCTTGGAAAATGCCACGAAGATTTTCCATACATCAAAAAATTTTCTAAAAAATTTTCTTGCGTAAAAAAATGATTTCCCCAAAATACAAACTCTTTTTTTTCATCAAATGAAAAGGTAAAATTAAGATTAATTTGCCGATTTTGATAATCGATACTTTCTTCATAGCTCATCACGGCCTGACTAAAACCTTTTTTATCAAGATAGTGCTTAAAATGGGCCATCGATTTTTCTACAACATTTTTTGTATATCGATGAGCATAAAATCGTTTTAAAAATATACGACCTAATTGCATCTTTATAAGATGAATTTCTTTTTCATCAATTGCATCAACCGATTCAATTTCAAAACGACAGTCCCCTATTGAAAATTGAGGCCCTTTAGATAAATACAAATCACCTTTTACTGTTTTAAGCAAAGGATCAAATACAAGCTCATCTTTGACAACGCAATTAAAAAAACCTTCTTGAAAAAACTTATCTTTTATTTTTTTTAAAGAATAATCATGTTTTTTTCGGTCAAAAGATTCGCCTTCTTCCATAATATAACAGCTTCTATACTTTTCTTTGCCGATCATTGAACCATGCAACCGTAAGGATGCAAGCGTAAAAACACCCTCAAGCTTAAATATAAGTTTGAGTTCCTCAGGAATAAAAACGATTTCTATCTTTGAAAAAGCTTCTTTTTTCTTTAAGTAAAAAACTGTTTGCACAAGATCGTGCAGAGTGATATGTGACATAGGAACAATGTCGATAAGATATAATAGTTCATCTTTATCAACTTGAAAATCAGCCTGAATATCAATCGATTGAACAAAGATTTTTGAAGGCAAAACTCTTTCTAATTCAATACAATCAAAACTACAATCAACAGATATTTCTTCTGCGTGCAGTACTGGAAGCTGAAATAGAAACAAAAACCAAAGACAATAAAAAGTAACTATTTTTTTTAAAGACATGTATACGATAGACAAAAGATCTGGCTAGACCACAGACAATCTATGCTCTTCATCTAAAATCGTACCATATATATAAAATTTGTCTTTTAAAAAAATTACTCAACTATGCGAAAAACTCCTCGATATGATCTATCTGTCGAACAAGTCTCTATCTTAATATTTTTTAATTGGATAGATTCTTTTCCTACATACATTGCATCAATAAAATCATCAACTTGCTCTTCTTGCCCACAAATAAAAAGCTGAATTGAATCTTTATGCATTTCTTGACCAATACCTTCTATTTTAAATAAAGCTGCTTGATCAGCAATAAAAGATTCAAGAATTTTTTGACCATCTTGAACTTCAAATAACAATTTAACACACTTTTTCATACTAAACTCCTTTTGCTCTCCGTTTCTTATTGCATAAGACTGTATCAGAATCTAATTTTTATTGTCAAAAGTTTCTTAATATTATTTTTGCTGGACCAAAAATAATATCTCTATAAAATAAAATAATTAAGCTTAAAATTCTAAAATAAGAGTAAAGATCTCCTTATGAATAAAAACAGAGTTCGCTTTGCGCCATCACCTACAGGCACTATGCATATTGGTAATGTGCGAACATCACTTTTAAACTATATATTCGCATTAAAAACTCATGGAACTTTTATTCTTCGTATTGAAGACACTGATACTCAACGAAATGTTGACCCACAAGCTCAACAAATTATGCATCACCTTGCATGGCTTGGTATGTCATACCAAGAAGGTCCTATCATTGGCGGCCCATACGCACCATACTATCAATCTGAACGTCATGATATTTATCAAAAAAATTTAGAAATTCTACAAGCAACCAATTCAGTGTATCGATGTTTTTGCACACAAGAAGAATTAGAAATTAAACGCAATCGCCAAATTGCGCTTAAAAATCCACCTCGTTATGACCGCACCTGCACAAAATTATCAGCAGCTGATATACAAAAAAAACTTGATGCAGCAGTTCCATTTGTGTGGCGTATGAAAGTTGATGAAACAAAAACAATTCAATTTCAAGACCTTGGTTGTGGCACCTTAACATTTGATCTTAAGAATTTTTCTGACTTTGCTTTAACTCGTGCTGACGGAACCTTCACTTTTATGTTTGCAAACTGTATTGATGACATAGAAATGAAAATAACTCATATTTTACGAGGACAAGATCACCAAACAAATAGCGTTGGTCAAATTGCAATTATGCTTGCAATGGGACATCCAATTCCAGTTTTTTGGCATTTACCTATTTTATTTAACGTAACTGGTAAAAAATTATCAAAAAGAGACCAAGGTTTTTCTTTAGAAGATCTCAAAAATGAAGGCTTTTTACCTCAAGCAATTGTTAACTACTTAGGTATTATTGGCGCTTCGTTTGAACAAGAAATTTTATCAATGGAGCAATTAGCAGATGCTTATAATTTTGATAACATGCATACCTCAAATCAGATTAAATATGATATTGAGAAATTACGCTGGGTTAATCACAAATGGATAGCTCGCACAGCACTTGCAGATCTTGTACAGCTATGCAAACCTTTCTTAGCTAAAAAATATGATATTTCAACTATGTCAGATGAAAAATTATCAATCTTAATTCAATCGGTGCAAACTGATATTATTATTTTAGAAGATATTACAACACTTCTTGGATTTTATTTTACACCTCCAGTCGTTACTCCAGAACAAATGAATAACGCAATAGTTGATCTTGCTACACAAGCTAAACTTCAAATTATTTTTAATGATCTCAAGAACAGCATCACATTTGAGGCATTTTTAAATACAGCAAAACAACAAGCTCAAGCTGAACAAATCGCTATGAAAGATTTCTTTTCTTTTGTTCGATTAAAAATCACGGGAAGTCCAAAAGGTCTTGGTATTGCTGAACTTGAAAAATGTTTAGGCTTTGAAGAAATCAAAAAAAGAATTTGTTCATAACACATAAGTAATTCACCCAGAAAATAAAAGTTCGCATTGTTTTAAAATAAAAGACAATGTGAACTTTTTATGATATACTGTATATAACTATTATAAAAAAATAAGAATACAGGGGGTAAAAATCTTATGAAAAATAATATAAAAACAACTTCAATTATTCTATCTGTTTTGTTTATGTGCTCATACAATTCAAAGCTGTTGAGTAGTGAAAAAAACACATCAGAGCAAAAATCAGATGATAACCGTTTAACTCCGTTGCATGTTGCAACAACAGAAAATCAAGTTAACGCAGTTCTTAATAATTATCCTGAATATTTAAATGCTCCAGATCGTAATGGTTTAACACCAATACAATATATGATAAAAAATGGTAACATTTCAGCCGCTATAGCAATTAAAGAACGCGGTGCAAATATGAACCGCCAAGATCAAATTACATATATTAATATGTTAAAAAAAGAATGTATTTATAAAACACGTAAATAAATTTCATTATAAAAACAAAAACAAAACGAGCAAGTTTATCTCATTAAACTTGCTCGTTTTCATCTAAAAGACGATTTGGTAAAAATTGAAGTTGAGAAACTATGCCATGTTTTTCAAAAGTTGCCATGATAGAAACAAAAACATCTTGTAAATCAGGTGCTACAAAAAACTCAAAAATACTCTGCTCTTTGTCATAGCATCGATCAAATACAAGATACTCTGAATACCGCAATGTGGACGTCACAATCCAACATAATTCTTTTTCTATTTTCGCTCGATAATAAAGACAATATTTCATGAATTGTACTTTTTCAAAAATTCGTTATATTAAACTAAGATTTTCTCTTGTATAGAATAACAAAAAATAGATTTTTATTCTATTTTAAAACACCCTGATACGTTTAAGGAATCAATTGTCACTAGAAAAATCAAATAAAATAGGCGTTGGAACAGCAACAATTATTGGTATGAACGCTATGATTGGTGCAGGTATTTTTGGCATTACCTCATTGTTAGCATCAAAAGTTGGTGCTGCTGGCATTTTAACCTATTTATTTGCATTTTTTGCCGTTTGGTTTATAGCCCAGTCCATTGCTCGTGCAGCTTATTTATGGCCAGAGCAAGGATCTTTTTATACCTATACACGTCAATGGGGTGGCCACACCATGGGACTGATTGCAGCAAGTGCATACCTTTTAGGATTTTTATTTGCCATGACGCTGCTATGCAGAATTATAGGTGAATATCTCCATAATCTTATTCCATCTGTATCAGCAGAAGTTTTAGGTACGATTACGTTAACAGTACTTATTGGATTAAATATGATGGGTGCAGTCTTATCACAAATTGGACAATATATTTTAATTGCGTGCACCCTTTTTCCATTGATTGCAACAACATTTTTATGTTTCACCAAAATGAGTCCAGTCAACTTAAACCCTTTTATGCCGTATGGTATTATCAGTGTTATTGAAGGTACTCGCGTAGCAATTTTTGGTTTATTTGGTTTTGAATCAGTCACTGCACTTTTTAACATCGTTGAAAAACCAGAAAAAAATGTGCCAAAAGCATTATTATATGCTCTGTGCATTGTTGGCATTATCTACTTCTTTTTCATATCTTCTATTATTTTAGCTGTTCCTTTAACCGTTTTCACGTCAAATCCAGATGCAACAATTCCACAAGCTCTTCAATTTTTATTTCCCGACTATACTTTCATAGTTCACCTTATTAATTTTGCTATTATTTCAGCAATGCTTGGAACGGTTCATTCTATGATTTGGGCTGGTAGTGAACTATTATTATCATTTTGCACAATTACTCGATCACCTCGTTTGCAAAAACTGGTAAAAAATGGAACAATTACACAAAAAACAACCGTATTAGCTTGCGGCCTGATCATATTTATATGCTTTAAAAATATTCATAATAAAGATCTCTTTTTTACATTAACTGACATTGGATTAATTTTTCCTTATATTACAACGATGATTGCTCTTTTATTTCAGCAAGCTGAATGGAAATCTGGACAAAATATTAAAACTATACTTGGCTTAACAACAGCATGTATTATTTTTGGGATATCGATACACAAACTTATTGAACCAATGATTCTTTAGACATATAAGAAATGATAATAAGGGCATGTATAAACAACAATGCTCCTTTGTAGAAAAAGGAAGAGAATAATGATATTTAAAAGCAAAAAGCTTCTCTACAGTGCGCTCTTTTTGTGCCTGCCATCAATTTTATCTGCTGATCTCAGTAGTTTGCAATCATGGGATCCATATCCTATATTTAACGCTGCTAACTTAAATATGCCACCCGATACTCAATTTGTTACGTTAGTTAAACGACAAATTATTGATAATACCCCAGGCAAACGTCGTAAAATTGGTATCAACTTCTCTCCATATATTCAACGTGCTATAAAAGCTCAGGGTACCAAACCAAATCAATTTTTTGGTGACTATTCAACAGGAATTGATGAATCAGGCAATCCTATTGCAAAACAACCTGGTACAGAAATGTCAGATTATCAAGGTACGCCCTTTCCTCTTGGCCTTCTTTTAGGACCTGATGAAAACGGTAATAGCATTTGGGAAAATAATCTTGATACTGGTATAACACTAGACATTACAACAGGTACAGTTGGAGCAACAAGTTTACCTTTAAATTTACAAAATGCTGTTTTAAACCTCAATGGACTTGGCACCGATCAAACAGCTGGTGATGCAATTATTTTTAACAGAGCAACAAATGATACTTTTACATCTCCAAGCATACTGTCCCAATCAGTGCTTGACCAAGATCCAATTCTTTTTGGTGCAATATCAATCCCACTTATTTATCAAAAAACTGGTTTACGCTTTGAAGCTAACTTTGATATTTCTGACAACTTTGGAGTCATTGTTAAAGGTGGTATCTGTCAAATATCACAAACAGCAGGAAATCCAATTACACTTTCAACAGTAACTCCTCCAACAATTACTTCATCAGGTTCAATTACAACTCAAGAAACTATTTATAGTCTATTAAATACAGTTTCTAACGATGCAGCTCAAGGCCAAATTCCACTTCCATTAGCTCAATCAACATTTAATAATTGGATCACCAATAATACTGATGACCTTCTCTCTGCTAACGGTGGTGCTGATTACGATATTTCAAGCTTTACAGCCGCTGGCGTTGAAGATTTACGCTTGTCATTTTTCGCTCGTCATACGTTTGCTATGGTTCCAAAAGAAGATGAAGAAAAATATGCTTCTATGCTTATTACTCCATACGGTGAAATTGGCTGCACGGTTCCATTATCAAGTCACAGAAATTATTCTGAAGTATACTCATTACCTTTTGGAAACAATGGGCATTTTTCAGCTGGTGGTACTATTGGGATTACATTTGATTTTGTTGACAGTATTGAAATTGGATTTGAAGGCGGTGCTACCTTATTTGCATCACAAGATATTTACGCAATGCCATGCCCTAACCATGAACTCCAACGTGTTTTATATCCATACCGTAGAGATTTTAACGTTGCTCCTGGTTTCAACTGGCATTTTGGAGCAAATATGAACGCAATCGAATTTATTAAAAATATTAGCTTTCTATTCAAATATAACTATATTCAACATTCACGTGATGTGCTGACGCCACTTGCAGGATCAGTAGGAAATCAATATTTTATCCCAAACATGCTCGAAGACCTTTCTCCATGGTCTTCACAAATGTTTACAGCAGCTCTTGATTTTAAACTACAACCTGGGATATATTTAAGTGTCGCTTGGCAAGGAGCACTATCTCAATCGAATGCTTATTGCTCTAATACCATATTAGGAAGTTTAAACTTCTTGTTTTAATGCAATCTAGACATTTGATTGAAAAATGCGTAAAATTAAAAAGATATTATAGATAATTGTTATTAATTTTTTCAAAGGTGGTTGATTTAACATGTCGAAAAAACAAGCAAACGTTAAAGTTTTCGTCACAGCAAATGTGGACAAAGCTCTTCGTCAATTAAAAAAGAAAATTGAACGTGAAGGTATTGTAAGGGACATGAAACGTGTTGTTTACTTCGAATCACCAACTCAAAAAAAGAGAAAACGTCTTATTCGCGCTATTAAACAAAATCTCATGAGATTAGCTACTCGTGGCGAACTTTATACTAAGCAATAATGATTAATTCTTCTGCAGTTTCAGAAATCAAACGAGCTCAAAAAGAGTCTCAACTATTACGTGAAATATCTTCGATGTTTCATACCGTAGCTATGGATGATAATCGTCTATCAGGTTTATTCGTAAATCGTGTAGAACTGTCTTCGGACAAAGGTTGGTGCACGATTTACTTTTATACAAATGAAGGTTATGAAAAATATGCTGAACAGCTTGAAGTTTTGAAGCTTTATAAGCCTTCAATGCGTAAAAGCTTGTCATCAGAAATTAAAGCTCGTTATGTTCCTAATCTTAAATTTGAATATGATTCAAAGTTTGAAAAGCAACAACGACTTGAATTAGCGATGGCTTTAGCAGCTCAAGACGTTAGAAAACATCAGGATGGTGGTTGATACTATCCATCCTGATGTTTCTTGCCTGGGGTTCATATCTTAATTCATTAGGATACCGATTACTTCATCTTAACTCATTCTTTCAGCGCAGATCTTTTTGCCCTTCGTGCAAAAAGATTATTGCCTGGTACGATAATCTACCTATCGTATCTTGGTTTAATTTACGTGGTCAATGTAGATCATGCAAACAACCAATTTCTTGGTTGTACCCTTTCATAGAAATTATATCAACATTGCTCTTTGCTCTATTATATAATTATACTGAGGCTCACTACTTTCCAGCCTATTTTATATTTTTTTCAGCACTTATCGTAACTATACGAACTGACCTTGATCAGATGCTTATATCACGTTATGTCACCCTCTATCTTGTACCAATTGCGTATCTTGCAACAGTGTATAATCAATTACCATTGTCATGTTCTATGGCAATTATTGGATCTCTTTTTGGATATTTTTTATTATGGTGTGCAAAGACAATAAGCAAAGCTTTATTAGGGCAAGATGGCATGGGTCAAGGCGACCTAGAACTACTTGCAATGATTGGAGCCTTTACCGGTCCACTTGGATGTTGGGTTGCTCTTACCATTGGTTCATTTCTTGGCACAATTATCACACTTATAATTATGGCAATACGACAACAACGTATTGTAAAGATTCCTTTTGGCCCTTACTTAGCAGCAGGTGCAATATTTTTTGTTCTCTTGCAACCTGCATGCATTTCTTATTTTTCGATCTAAATTTTAATTTTTGACGAGAAAAGAAAGATAGCTATACTTGTCTGACAAGTATGATTGACAGAAAGCTTTCATCAAAAAATATATTAATTTATTTTCTAAGGTCTGAGTATGAAATTCAATACAACAATTTCTTTTTGTGCATTACTTTTAACATCAAGTATCATGTCTGCAGGCCCAATGAACAAATTCGTTACAGCAGGTCTAGCTGCATTCATTCATCAAAACATTATGACCAAGCAAGATCTTACAAAAATACCTACAATCACGCAAGAAGATGTTACTGAATATTACAATAAATTTACGACAACAATACTACATACTAAAAAATCTTTAGAACCAATCTTTGCAGGAATGCAACAAGCTATCAATGATGCTATTGCTGAAGTAGAAGCAAATAAGAAGAAAGAATTAGAAGAAGAAGCTAAAAGATCAAAGAAATAACTTTGATTTTTATAACTTAATTAAGGCTGTGTGAACTAATTATAAAAATTAAGATACAAGCCTGCGATATCCTTGAGATCATCTGGAGAAATATGGTTGGCAAAAGCAATTTTACATTTTGGATGTAAAAAAATTCATCAGGCACACACACCCCGCCAATGCCCAAAGTTTTGATAGAAAACCAAGGGAAAAAACCTATCGTAAAAAATTGGTTCAATCAATCAAGAAAGAAGAGAGCTTGTTATGCGCAACAAGCTCTCTTCTTGTTTTAAGCTAACGTAATAATTTTTCCATCTTGGCAAAAACCACCTTGCCCAACAAAACTTTGAACATGAGGAACAATGCCTTTATTCTTTTTTTGCTCAATATGAATATCTAAAAATAGTCTTGAAAACAGACCTTCAGAATAATTAATCATACAAGAATGAAAATTTTTATTATTTTGAATAATAGTCATTTCTTCATTTGATAAATAACCAAAAAATTCTACATGATTATGAATGACTCCTATATCACCACACAACCATTGATCAAACCAAATATCAATGCCTTTTTTATAGACACCATAATTTTTTTGCCATGCATCAAAAGCTTTT
This sequence comes from Candidatus Chromulinivorax destructor, assembly GCF_003366055.1. Taxonomy (NCBI): domain Bacteria; class Candidatus Babeliae; order Candidatus Babeliales; family Candidatus Chromulinivoracaceae; genus Candidatus Chromulinivorax; species Candidatus Chromulinivorax destructor. The sequence continues at coordinate 422,809 of NZ_CP025544.1, forward strand.
TGTAGAGATGCTCTATCAATTGAGCCTTGATCATTGAGAAATGAATAATAGATTTTTGATTTTTTATCATAATAACCAACTGGTTGCAAAACAAGCCCAGGTTTTTCTGATCCTAATAAAAAAGGATATTCATACAAACTGTGGGCATTAATTTGCACATTCTTACCTTGATTAAAATCTGAACAACCTGACATATCATTATGATGAACAACTTGATACGCAATATCAGTATTATTTTTAATAGAGCGAATCATAACATGAGCATCTAAAATAGTAATACTTAATAAAAATATTAACCCAATGTAAATATTATACAGTCTCATAACACCTCCCCCTGGTATAGTATGAATTCTTACGTGAATATCATTTCTGTATAACAATTTACAATAAGGCGATATTACAAATCAACTGTTTTGCAATTATATTCAAATTGAATCTAATATAATAGTTCATTGATGAATAATGTAGATGAAGCTGCGTGAACCAAATTTAAAATAAGTATGTGCACCTACGATATTGCTTCGCTCATCTCCGGAAATATCGGTGGCAGCGGCCACGTTACGCTTTTTTCATGTAAAGAAATAGTGTATGATGCCCACCAGCAAGCAAATTCCCCGAGTTTTCATAGAAAATAGAGAGCAAAACTCTATAGTAATAATTTGAATTACAGAGCTCGCAAGCTTCTTTCAATTTGAAATTATTTAAAATAAAAAACAAGTTAAAGATTTATAATTTGCCATTATTTGACATTTTACTTGTATGCACTATAATTTTTTTTAGTCGCAAATCATGGTAAAAAATAAAAATATAGTCTCATCTTTTTAGTCATATTTTGTTCAAAGTGGGGAAGTTATGGTTCAAGTTGATACAAAGATCCAAAATAAAAAAAACCCAATAATTAACTCCCATCGTACGTACAATGAAATTGTTCAGTATTTGGATGAGAATTGGGGTCAAACAAAAAATTTCATGGCAATCAGCCAACTTGATGAAATCTTTGGAAACTTGTCTAAAAAATTAAACATCGCTATCGTTTCAGGTACAAGCGGAAAAAGTACAACAATTCACTTTACATGCAAACTATTTAAAGAAGAAAATTTAAAAGCTGGTGCATTTTACACTCCTCACATAACTTTATACAATGAACGCTTTTCTATAAATGAAAATTATATATCAAATACAAGCTTTACTGATATAGCAAATAAAGTTATTCAAACTGCACAAGATAACAAAATAGCTGCAACTTCAAAAGATATATTGACTATGATGGCATTAATTTTCTTTCATGAAAATAATGTTGATGTAGCTATTTTTGAAAATAGCTCTATGTATGGTTTAGATCCTGTGATGTATTGCAATCCAAAAATATCTGCTGTAACAAGAATTGTTGCAAACTCTCAAGATGAAGATACTCATGCTGGCATAACAAATATTATGACCATGATCACTCCAAACTCTCACTTTGTATCTGCAGATCAAAATAAACTTAATTTGCAAATCATGGCACAACTTGCTGAAAGCAAAGGTAGTATCTGGTCAATGCCTATACGAAAATTAGCTCCATTACAGTACCCATTTGAACAGCTCCATGGTCGTTGTGCTGCGTTGGCAGAAAGAATTACTCGAATCTACATCGATAATTTTTCAACATCACATGGCAAAGTCCAAGTAGCAGATAGCTTACTGAATAAACCAAAAGGTTTAAGAGGCAGACCTACGCTTGAAGCTAAAAAAGTTGCAGAAATGACTCCGCAAAGAACTATTGAACAATTTTGGAGCGAAGTTGTCACAACATTACCATCACGTTTCCAACTTATTCAAACTAAAAAATCGAATATTTTGCTCGATAATGCTGACAATTTAGACGCGTTAAGTAATTTATTTCTTGGTGCAAGACTTCTTTGCTATCAACAAGATTATAAAGAAACATCACTTATTATCGCTTGTCATGAAGGACAATTTGATAATGAAGAATTTATAAAACAAGCTCGTTATTTCTTTAAAAAATCATCTGGATCTATTGCATTTTGTCCTACAATACCAACAACAGTTGGTGAAAAAACAAAAGCAAGTTGGGATGTTGTAAAAATAACAAATGCTGCTAAAACTGCTAAAATAAAAGCGAAAGCTTATGCAAACTTTGCTGATGCTTTCAACGCAATTAAAACAGCTCACAACAATGCTGAGTCTTTAATTGTTATTACCGGCAGTAAATCTATCATTTCAGAATATGAAAAATATAAAGAAACGATAGCTGAATAATGTTGCAAGCTATTTGCATAACTTTTTTTGGTGGTTTATTATTTGGACTTTCTCTGTTACATACACAGAAAGTCCTATTTTTATCAAAAAATCCACTCCTTGCAGCAGTCATATCAACGATACGGCTCCTTGTCATCTCTGTTTTTTTCTATATTATGTTGAAATCAACTCAGATACATCCTATAATTTTAGTAACTTCATTTTTAGTAGCATATTGGCTAATTATTTTAAAATTCAAAGAGCTCCTGCATGGAAAACAATAATATCCTGACCGGTCATCAATGGCAGCCACTTGCTCACTATGGGTTTACTCATCCATTTTGGACAATTCATACCGATACACTTTTGGGGACAATTGTCGCTACCCTGATGATTATCGCAGTATCACTGTATGCGCATCGCATACTGAAAAGAAAACAATCCGTTACTAAATTTATTATTTTAAAATATGTCGATGGTTTTAAGGATCTTTTGCAACAAACGCTGCATAGTGCTCCTCTTGAACATTTAGCTTTTATTGGATCTCTTTTTACCTTTATTGTCTTCTGTAACGCTATGGCATTTATTCCCTACATTGAAGAACCAACACGAGATTTAAATACAACACTAGGACTTGGACTCATCTCATTTTGCTACGTTCAAGGTTATGCTATCTATCATAAAGGTTTTTTTGAATACCTATCAGATTTTACAAAACCATTTTTTTTAATGCTTCCTCTTAATATCATTGGAACATTAACTTCAATTATATCTCTTTCATTTCGACTTTTTGGAAATATATTTGGTGGCTATGTAATTGCTCACCTATCTTTACAAGCGCTTGAAAGTTCCTGGATTATGCAAACTATTGGTTTAATGACAGGCTTTAACCTTGCTATTTCTATAATTTTTGGGCTATTTGAAGGAATTATTCAAGCTTTCGTTTTTGCTATGCTTACCCTAACTTATCTATCAATGGAAATCGTATCTGACGAGGAGTCTGAATAATTATGATTGAAATAATGCATATACTTTCGATTTCTATACCGGTAACCATGTCAGCTTTAGGTGCAGGCATCGGGCAAGGTCTTATCGGATTAAAATCTTTACAAGCTGTTACCATTCAACCAAGCGCATCATCAGAAATTAATAAAATATCGACCGTTGGTTTATCACTAACCGAAACTGCTGCTATTTTAGGTCTTGTTATATCAATCGTTTTAAACATTGACACCGCAGTGCCTTTAAACTACGAAAGCGCAGCTCTTGGTAGAATTGGCATTGGAATAGCAATCGGCTTATCAGGATTTATTGCAGGTATTGCATCATCTCTACCAGCACAGGCTGCATGCTTATCAGTTGCACGACAACCATTTTTTGCTAATAAAATATTACAACTCATGCTTCTGACACAAACCGTAATCATGACTCCTAACGTTTTTGGATTCATTATTGCTTTGCTTATCAATGCAAAAGTAGCAACCGTAAACAGTTTAAATGAAGGCTTACAACTTCTTGCAGCAGGTTTATCAATTGGTCTTGGAAGCATTGGACCATGTCTTGGATTAAGTCTTTTTGCCTATTCAGCATGTAAAGCTGTTGGGATTAACAGAAAATCATACACAAAAATATTACCTTTTACGTTTATTGCAGAAGCAATTATCGAAACTCCCGTGATTTTTTCGCTTTTGGTATCACTTTTAATCTTAAATGTTAAAATTTCACCAACAGCACCAATTATTCAAGGCATTTGTTTTATTGCTGCAGCTTTTTGTATGGGTATGAGTACCCTTGGAACTGGCATCAGTGCAGGTGCAACAGGTTCTGCTGCATGCGATCAAATTGGTGAAAATCCTGAACATTATTCGATTATTTCAAAAGTCGGCTTGTTAGCATTAGCCATGATCGATACTTTTGCAATTTATGGTTTTATCGTCTCAATAATGTTAATCTACACAATCTAAACAAGGGCTGATCATGATGCATAACAACCTTTTGCAAGCAATTGGAAACACACCTTTGGTGCAAGTTGACTTACAAACTCCATGCCAATTGTACGCAAAATTAGAATATCTTAATCCTGGTGGAAGCGTTAAAGATAGATCATCACTCTTTATGATTGAAGACGCTGAGCAACGTGGCATACTGCAACCAGGTGGCACGATTATTGATGCATCATCTGGTAATCAGGGAATCGCAACTGCAATGATAGGCGCGATAAAAGGATACAAAGTAATTATCGCCGTATCTGAAAAAGTCAGTAAAGAAAAATTAGAAACATTAAAAGCTTATGGTGCACAAGTTGTTATGTGCCCTGCAACAAGTTTTTTGCAAGATCCTAACAGCTACCATTCACAAGCAATGCGCATTCATAAAGAAACTCCAAACTCATTTATGCCAGACCAGTATTTTAATTTGGCAAATGCTATGGCACATTACAAATCACTCGGGCCAGAAATTTGGAGACAAACTGAAGGCAAAATCACCCATTTTATTGCAGCTGCGGGAACAGGTGGAACCATTAGTGGTGCTGGCAGATTCTTAAAAGAACAAAATCCAAATATTAAAATTATCGCTGTCGATTCAAACGTTTCGTACCGATCAACAAAAGGTCATCCACAACCGTACGCAATTGAAGGCATGGGTGTTGATTTTGACTCTCCTGTTTTAAATTATGATATTGTTGATGAATTTTTTGAAGCACCAGATGCACAATCACTTGCAATGCTGCAACACCTTGCACGAAACAAAGGCATCTTAGCTGGGCCAAGCAGTGGTGCTGTTGCCTACGCTGCAGAGCAATATTGCAAGCAACTCAAACCAACTGACCTTGCCGTCATGATTATGGGCGACTCAGGTCGAGCATATTTAACCAAGAATTTCTACTAACAATTACAGGGGCTTATCACAAGCCCCTTTTTTATGCATTCTGCATACCAATCTCCTTTTTCTGAGGTAACCTTACCTGCTATTTGCAAACCTGCAAAATCTCACAGTGAAAACTTTACTCACAAACTGTTGACCTATAAGGGGTGGGGTTTGCTACAATAATTTCACAATGAATTATTTATGGTGAATAATATCAAAAACAAAAAAGGAGAACATTATGAAGAAGTTATCTATATTAATAGCTTTTAGTTTTATGGCAATAGCTGCTGAAAATATATATGCCGGTAAAGGCAAAACTATTCATATCCATAATACTGGTACCCAACGAGTTGAGTTATGGCAACAAAAAAAAGATGGTTACCCAAAAAAACCCACATATGGAGATACAACATGTTGTAATGGTAAACCTGCTTATGGACTTAATAATTTTGAGTGGGGTAAAGAAACTCTGGTTGGAACAATTAATCCAAAAGAAACTACACAATTTACACTAGTAGATGATGTTGATTACGATGGCTTCTGCTCGTGCACCAAAATTCGATATCTCATTAAAAACTTTAATAAACAGCCTGTAGATACTCAATACAGACCTGCAAGTGATGAATATTTTGATGGGCATAAAAAAGACACTATGCAATTTTAATAATCAAAATATATTTTGAATTTTTATGAGTCGATGAGAAAGAATCAATTTTCTCGTCGACTCATATTTTTTATAAAATTTTCTTATACATGTATCTAGTAAACATACAATATTAACAAGCTAGTTATCCTGTTGCCTACTCTGCAGAGCAATATTGCAAGCAACTCAAGCCAACTGACCTTGCCGTCATGATTATGGGCGACTCAGGTCGAGCATATTTAACCAAGAATTTCTACTAAACTTTTAAGGGGCTTATCACAAGCCCCTTTTTTATGTATTCTGCATTCCAATCTACTTTTTTTGAGATAACCTGACCTGCTATTTGCAAACCTGCAAAATCTCACAATGAAAACTTTACTCACAAACTGTTGACCTATAAGGGGTGGGATTTGCTACAATAATTTCACAATGAATTATTTATGGTGAATAATATCAAAAACAAAAAAGGAGAACGTTATGAAAAAGTTATTAAAATTTATAGCTTTTAGCTGTATCGTAGCAATAACTGCTGAAAATATATATGCTAAAAATATTCGCATCCATAATAGCGGTCCACAAACAGTTGAGGTCTGGCAAAAAGTAAAAAATCATTTTGTAGACGCGACTTCAGCTAATAATTATTTTTATGGACCTGTTTGGGGTGCAGAAACTAAACTTGGAACAATTACTGCAGGCGAAACTCAACCATTTACACTCGCAGATAGTGTTGGTAAAGATAAATATGAAATTCAATATCTTATTAAAGACTTTAATAAACCAGCTGTAGATACTACATACAGACCTGCAATTGATAAATATTTTGATGGGCATAAAAAAGATACTATGCAATTTTAATAATCAAAATATATTTTGAATTTTTATGAGTCGATGAGAAAGAATCAATTTTCTCGTCGACTCATATTTTTTATAAAATTTTCTTATACATGTATCTAGTAAACATACAATATTAACAAGCTAGTTATCCTGTTTGATACCCTGCAGAGCAATATTGCAAGCAACTCAAGCCAACTGACCTTGCCGTCATGATTATGGTCGAATCAGGTCGAGCATATTTAACCAAGAATTTCTACTAACAATTACAGGGGCTTATCACAAGCCCCTTTTTTATGTATTCTGCATTCCAATCTACTTTTTTTGAGATAACCTGACCTGCTATTTGCAAACCTGCAAAATCTCATAATGAAAATTTTACTCACAAACTGTTGATTTTGTGGGGGTGGGATTTGCTACAATAATTTCACAATGAATTATTCATGGTGAATAATATCAAAAACAAAAAAGGAGAACGTTATGAAAATGTCATTTAAAAAATTATCAATGATGGTAATGCTTGGATTTATTTTAAATCCCACAGCTACACAAGCTAATAAAAAACACAAGGATAAACCTGCTGAGCAAGTTTATACTACTCAAGTAAAAGTGATTAATCTAGGTGCTAATCAATATATTGGGCAATTTAATGATCCTAATTACATTCAGCAAAATCCTATCGATAAAGAGAATCATTATAATTTTTCTTCAGATCATGGTTATTATCTAATGGTATATCATAAAGCTAATACAGATTGTGCCCCTGCATATATGGGACCATCAACTTGTCCTGCGTATCATACGCCTTCACAAAGTGTAAGACGCGCAGGTAGTGAATTCAAAAAAGATGGAACTGGGATTTGGGATGTTTCTAATAATAGTATTAGCTAATAACTTAATTTTTTAAAAACAAAAGAGCCCATACAATCATTAAAAATTGCATGGGCTCTTTCTAGTTACTCAATATGCGATTGCTTATAAAAAAATAACGATACTATCAGCAACATCCCTATTGCTAGCAATGCATGCATTGCAGATCCTGCATACGATGGATACATAATTTCTGGAATGCAATAATTCATAATGCATGTTAACACCATAGCAATTGGTAATAAAGTCATATCATACTGTAAAATGAGTCTATAAATTATATATAAAGCAATTGCCATGGCTATGCCTTGCAATGCCATGCCAGATACAGACTGACTTACAAAAAGAGCTTGAAATGAGCAACTAAACAGAATCATAACGACAAGTTGCATCCAGCTTTTTGACAATTGCTTTACCAATAAAAACATTACTATTACTAAGGAGGTAAACAAACAATATTGCGTCAGCATTGCTCCACAAAATGATAATGCTGGCAACCATGCCCCAGCATAAGTTGTATTGCATGATTGTGGCTGCAATGTTATTTGATACTGATCTACATACGAAAAGATACCTGATAAAAACAGTCCAATTGCGCCTGCAATACCCCATGACTGCAGATATTTTTTTGTTTTACTTTTAATAAAGCCAACAGCTGCAATAGTTAAAAACACCGAAAAGAAAAATATCTGCCAAATGTTGCCTAAAATAATTTGTAAGAGAACCCGACTTGATTGTTCATAAAAAGGCTCTGCAGTATTAAATGTTCCCACATAGATACAAAAGTTATTAATACTCATAATGGTAACAAGCGTGCAAACAAATAGAGCTTTATTTCGTAAAATTTTTGTGCCATATAACGAGGTTAATAATTTATTAATCCCAACGATACATGCGATTAAAACAAATAAAATTAAAATAAAATATAAAGCTATTTTATACATACTCAGATTAATTAAAAATGCTTGATCTGCACGGCTCCAATCTTCTGGAACAAAAATAAATCGACTGTACTCAGTTACCACATCACCAGAAATAGTAATTTGTATACGAGCTTGCCCTTCTTGATTAAAATCAAAAAATTCAAGGTCTTGCACAACAATAGTCCAATCTCGACGATGCTCTAATTTTTTACTTACCACAGAAATCAACTCAACATTTTGTTTATCAAGTAAAAATCGATCTTGAATGTAAGCATACGCAATATCCAATGCTTTTTCTTCTGAAATATCAGCACCAGTATGATGCTCGGGGATATAATGTTGCAAGCCAATAACTTCTGGGCAAATTTCATCAATTTCTACATCTTGTGTGCAATAAGCATTTGCAACATAAGCTCTTAATTCTTGGCAACGTTCTTCAACAGGACGACTAAATTGAACAAAACGAACAAGCCATGTCACCCCTTGCAAATATGAACATTGCATATCTTGGCACACTTCCTTACCATACACCTGCCATATAAAACGATGCTGACTATTCATCGTCTGATCTTGAACTGTTGCAATAGCATTAAAATTAGATAGAACATCGATATGATACTCTTTTTCTAATGCTTTTGCTGCACATGCTATAGCTTGTGCTTTGGTAACCTGTAATACACCTACATCTGATCGATTATGATCAGTCATAAACCACAAACAACTCCCAATCACACCCAAAAATAATGCTATAATAAGATTTCTTGCTGGGATTTTAGATCCAATTTTGCGAGGCTCTGGTTGCACCGGAATATATTCTGCTGTATGAAATGCCTCATTATACAATTCAACAGGAGCTGTCTGTAATTTTTTGTTATACAAAAACAGCGCACAGACAGTCCACAGGGGAAGCCCAATTAAAAAGACAACCATGACTTTTGAAAACAGAAGCGTTGATGAAAATACCGGCAGAGCAAAAAGAATTGCATCATATACAAAATGACACAACGCTCCTGGAATCAAACCAAATTTGCAGTATAAAAAACCAAAACCAAATGAAGGAATTATCAATTCTACAAGACGAGCAAAAAATGGTTGGTTTGGATAATTTGCATGGCAAGCTCCAAAAACTAATGCTTGCAGCATAAACATAACCGCAAACCATACTTTTTTATGCTTACTTTTTTGTATTACAAGAGCAATCATCGCAAGTGGCAATGCACGAAATAAAACTTCTTCGGTAAAGCCAGCTCGAATCGAGATGCTAATCGGTCCAAACCATGGTAAATATGAAGCTACAACATTTGGGTCTGCCATACTTGATGCTGGCGACCACCATGCTAAATAATGATCTGTCAGATAGCTATACAATATTTCATAGCCAAACATACATGGAGTACACAAGTATGCAATCAAAACTTGATTAAAAAGTTCTTGTGATGTTATAACGGGCCACTGCAATGATGAGAAAAATTGAATATGATGCTTGTAAATAAGTCTGCCTGCAGCTTCAGCAACAACAAGCCCTACAAAAACAAAGCTGAGTAAAACAAAAAATTCTAAAAAAATACCAAAACATTTCATCATGATAAATGTTGATGTTGCTTGAATGGTGTTATAAGAGTTCCACCAGAGCTGATATTCATTCAAGCCGCTAAAAAATTCAAGAATTGCGACACAAAAAGAAGTTAAAAAAGCTGCTTTTGCAAACAAGTAATTACGACGATATAAATATATCATCCCAAAAAGAGCTAATATAAAGAGATATACTAACTTAAAAATAAAAGTTCCAAAATGTGCTAATAGTTCATTTGCTGAACGCATTTCTTTATAACGACGTAAGAATTCATCTGGAATTTTTACACTTGGTTCACATTGAGTTAGCACGTCACCACAAACAACTGCTGTAAATCGATATAATCCTTTCCCAATGGTCAAATCAGTACGCTCATATACAAAAGAATGATCAACTCTTCCCGTATCTTGTTTTTCAGAATTGTATTCAACTAAAGCATACCTATCAAATTTTGGACACCACAATGATATATTTTTTTCAACAAGAGCCATCGCTTGCTCTTTTGATAGCGTATTTCCTTGAGATTTTTCTGATATTTTTTGATAAAATCCTATTTTTTCACCTTCAGGACTAAATAAGACTTTCATTTCAACAATTTCATGTTCTTTAAAAAATCTTACTTGCCATTGATATGGATAATATGCCCCAGATTGAAACATTTGAATAAAAGCATCTTTTCCACCAGCTTCAAGCTCTATAAAACTTTGTAAATTTGCATCAGATGCAAACTGTACTGATGTTTGATATCCTGTCATATTCCAGTCTAAATCAGATGCAATCTTATGAGCGCTTGCAACAACCTGATCTTTATCAGCAGTAATTGAAAGCTGTACAATAGGCGCCACGACATCAAAATATTTATATGACAATGCAGCCGATAACGCTGATAAAAAAACAAAACAAAACCAAAAAACATGTCGTCTATTTATTACCATTCCACAACCTTTTTTAATGAAAAATACTATGTCAGATAGGGTAACAAATTCAACGAGCATTTCAATCTATTGAACAAATGATTCATAGAGTTAGCAGGCTAAGCTGTATGAACCAAATTTACATGTGGATACAAACCTACGATGTCGCTTCGCTTACCTCCGGAAATATTTGTGGCGAATGTTTAAAAAACATAAAAAAATAAGCTGACATGAAAATCAGCTTATTTTTTACAAATCATATAAAATAAAAATTTTATTTTAAAATTTTAGAAACTTTTTGAGAAACTCCGTATATTTGCGCAGGAAAAGAAGTTCTTCCTAATTTTTGCAAATCATCTTTAAAATAATTATCTAATTGCTCGGTAAGTTCAACAAAGATAATTTTATTTTCATCTGATAGAAATTTTTTCCCCATGAGCATAGCGTCATTAAAAATATCTACCGGAATATTAAATTGTTTTTGATGTTTAAATCTTTTATCAGCAGTACCATCTTGTTTTAATTGAGCAAAAGCGCCAAGATAAATTTCATTATTTTCATCTATTATTTTATCATCAACTACTAGTAGTGGAAACTGTGTTAAATATAGTAAAGGATTTGCAGGATCTTGGTATGATCCACAATACCTATTTTCACCAACTTTACTAATTTTAAAACGTCTATCATCTGGACTTTTTGCAACAGTTACTCCATGTTTTAAATCATCTAAAATAGATAACTCCGTGATATCTGCTCGCAAAGTTTTTGAAATTTTTCCTGAAACAGATACACCTACTGTTTCATTGTCTTGGCCGACAAAAACCATTTCATCTTCTTCTATCAAATTTTCAGAATAATAATTAAATAAAACATGCCCACCACTAATACTTTTTAATGATTTGTCTTCATCATAAGAACATGTAGGATTCATAATATGGTGAAGATCAATAGCTGCACATCCTTTGACTTCAGGAGAAGAAAGAACCGACGCACATTTTGAAGCAATTTGCGCTACTACTGAAGATGATTTCATTTCAGAAGCAACTATATTATTTTTTTCAACTATTGTGCTATTTTGATTCTCTTGTTTTTCTAAAATTATTTCATCGCATGCTCTTTCAATGCTATTGCGTGCCAATGTTCGTTTTTTTTTCTCAGGAGTATATATCTTCATATAATCAAATGTGCGTTCAAAAAGCTTCATCTCAACTTTATTTACAGAGTTCAATAGTCTTTTTTTAAATAAATTTTCAATTATTTCAGCACTTTCTAAATTATTTTCATGATCTTTTTTTTCTTTATAAAGCTTTGTCATTGCATCTTTTTCAGCAGAACTCTTTGCGCGTTTTCTATTTTTAAATTCAGGAGTAATAAAATCTACAGGTGCATAAGATTCTATGTCAGGTAAATCAGATGCAAGAGCAAAAGGTGCACGAACAAAACTTACTATTAAAAAAGCATAGAAAAAAGATTGCTTGTTAAAAAAAATCATATAATTACATACCAATTATTAAAACGACAAATAGAATTATCTCTAAAATTATAGCTCTTTACACAAAAGACTCAAGATCTTGATACAAAATTCATTATGAAATTGATACAATTCACTCATGAAAATATTTTTGAAGTCTATTTCAAAAATAAAATAGATCTTTTTTATAAAATAACTCAAACTAAAAGAGTAACTCTTAAAAAAGGTATCAAGTGGAAAACGTTAAAAATATTTTAGATTCATTACTGCAACCAAGCATTCATAACGAAGCTTGGAAACTTAATTTAATCAAAAACTGGCCGACAATCATCGGATCTCTTCACGAAAAAGTATCATTACAAAAAATACATGCAACGTCAGTTGTCCTTGGAGTACATGATTCAAGCTGGATACAAGAACTCTATTTGCTTTCAAAAATTATTTTAAAAAAAATAAACAGCAATCTGGACTCACCACGAATTGTAACCCTTCGGTTTCAATGTATAGAAAAAAAAGAGACAATTGTTAAAAAAAAGCCTGTAATTTTTTCTATTAAAAAGAAAAGAGACTTACAACCTCAAGAATCAAAAGCTTTATCAAAAATCAATGATCCGCAATTGTCTTCTGCTTTACAAGGATTTTTACAACGATGCCTTCAATAACAACTGCTTTGTTAACACTCTGTTTTGTTGCAGGAAAATCTGGTGGACACATGCTTCCTTGCATAACTCAAGCAGAAAAAATACTTTACGCGCAGCCTACAAGTAAAATCTATCTTTTTTCATCAGGAACAGATCTTGATAGTAAAATTATGGATAAACATCAAAAAATAGAACACTATATACCAGCATGTTTAGATAGCATTCCCTATAAAACACCCTGGCTTTTTCCACAGTTTATATACAATCTTGCAGCTTACTTTCTTAACTCAATATATAAACTATCAATAATCAAACCTAAAAAAATTATCAGCTTTGGTGGCCTTAATTCAATTCCGGTCTGCCTTGCAGGAAAATTACTTGGCATTCCCTTTGATGTCTATGAGCTCAATGTAGAACCCGGTCAATCAATTAAATTTTTATCATGCTTTACCGATACCATTCATATCTGCTTTTCTCAAACAGCTCAATATTTTCAACATAAACAATGTGTTGTAACGCCCTATCCAATTCGATTTAATCAAGAAGATCGAATTTATAACAAAGAAGAACTTTTAAAAAAATTCAACCTTTCTTGCGATAAAAAAACGATTGTCATTCTTGGTGGTTCGCAAGGCTCAGTCTTTATTAATCAAGCAATTAAAAGCTGTATGATGAATAAAAATCTTGCCCAGAAAGTACAAATTATTCACCAAACAGGCATGCATGATCAAGATGGCTATAAAGAATTTTATGAAAAAAACAACATTCCAGCAGTCGTCTTTGCCTACAATGAACAGCTGCAAAATGTATACAATCTTGCAGACCTTGTAATTTGCCGAGCAGGTGCTGGTACACTATTTGAAGTGAATTTTTTTGGTAAACGTTGTATTATTATTCCTCTGCAAACAGATCTCAACGATCACCAATTACAAAATGCTTACGCAATGCAAAACATGCACCCTGAAAGTTTTGATGTCGTCTTACAAAATGACAACATCAAAACTCTTGAACAGGCAATCATATCATCACTAGACTTATAACTGATCTACTGGAGTTAATGCTATTGGAGTTGGCATTTTATCAGGCTGATTCTTACCAAAATCATACACATACTGATTTGTCACTGTTGATAATTTCATAGGTGGATACTTTAAACTCATTGGTCCTTGTAGCAATAAATTGAGTTGATTTTTTCCATAATCAGTTAAACTTCCTTTTGCATCTACAACATTGGCATTACCATATTTCAAAAGATAATCCTGAACTTGTTTTGAAACATCTTTTACGTTGCCAAGATAATTTTGCAACCAATCAACCACAGCAGCACTTAAAATCTTTTGAATATCTTCAGAACTTTTTGATCCTGGTAATTTTGAAGTATCAACAGAACCAGATAATAACTGAGCAAGATTACTCGCATTAACAACAAGTGATGGTAATACGTAATAAAAATTACCTACCCCAACTCCCTTTGCAGTAAAAGCATCCAAACCAAGAATATAACCGTAGACATCTAGCACAGGATCTTGAATAACACCTGTTGCTGATGATAGCTTACCTGCTAGTACTGCAGCTTGCTGATTTGTTGTAATACCTGTTGTTGCAGGCGTTGTTGTTGATTTTGCTGAAGAAGATTGGCTTGATGAAGCTAAATTCTTAACTTGAGCCTGATACGTAACAATTTGATCTTTACTTACAGTTTTTCCAATGCCATCTTGAACAATTTTTTTTGCTGCCGCATCATCTGTCGTTGCAACACCGATAAAATAAACGTTAGGATCTTGTTTTGAAATATTAGGAGCAATAATGCCCTGTGATATAAATTTACTCAAATCTACTTTTGAAATAACAACAGGAACTGTACTTAACGATGCTGCCCAAATTTGTTTTTTTACTACTTGTCGAACAAACTGTTTTGCTTTGACATCATCTGCCGTTGCAACATAGATAAAATAAACATACTGATCAGCTTGCGATAGGCATGGTCGAATCAAATTCCATGATACAGCTTTTCCTATTTCTACTTTTGAAATAATAAGAGAGTCAGCACCCTGATAGGCAACCCATACTTGTCCTGGTAAATCAACAAAACCATCTCCTACTGGTGACTGAGCAACTGACTTATACCAAAATGTTGATGGGCAGGGAGTAAGGTCTCTTACTTTTTCAGAAACAAGCTGATCATAGGTACCTGGGGTTAATCCCTGAATACACAAATTAGGTCCTTGACCATCATCATAAAGCTCAATGGTATAGTTACAACCATTAAACCCATCTGATGGTAATAATAAATCCTTAAAAGGCACATATTTTTTAGCCGCAGTATTATATAACGCATAAGAAAGTTTATTAGGACGTAAAGAAAACATTGGCGAAGATGCACCAGAAGAATCTGTCTGCATTGGTACATTTAATGTATTATATGAATTTGCTTCAAGTGTAAATGTATAAGGCGTTGTGCCATAGTTTAAGCTGACTTGCGCGTTATTGTTTGTTGTATTACAAAGCGTAATTGAAGATAACACTGAGCCAACTTCAATTGAACCCTTGTCTGCTCCTTGCGCTGAAGGATTTGCATATCCCATCACTTCAACTTGCGGGATATGAACTATCTTGCCTTTAGAATATTTTTTTGCTGTATAGACATGATAATAGTAAGTATTTGGATCTTTCTGTTTGAAAGGGAGCTGAGTTAATGACTGGGAATAGATTGGTGATTTTTCTGCAGGAGAACTATCAGATATATACATATTATAATAATAATTAGCACCAATATATGAAGCTTTTGTATAAGGCCCAGCTGCTATGTTTAAAATAGATGGTAACGTATTTTTACCATACATACCACGATCACTTGCAAAAGAAGCACCCATAAAAGTTGCCATACCTTTTTGCGCAACATAGATGTCAACGCTTGCATCGCTGATAACCTCAAAACTATAAATAAATCCATCTGCAGCAGCTCCAAAAGATCGAGCCATGTTATTCCAAAAACTTGGTGATCCAATAGATTTAGCAAGAGACACCAAGCCATCTGAAGCCGATATATTTGCAGCCAAACAAAAAACAAGAACACTTGTTATACTATATATATTTTTTTTCATGAAATACCTTTTTAAAAAATTGGCAGTAACTACTCATCTGTAATTTTTCAAACCTACACTTTTTAGATAAAAATAGTGCAGTCAGATAAAATTATAGTTTGAGTTTTTACAATTTAGACCATGATAAAAAAAATAAATATATTAAATCAACAAAGATACAACTTCAGGGTTGTTTTTATCATTACAGATAACACCTGTCTTCCAATTCACGAGCACTTCATGAAGCGAAGGATCATAATAAAATTTTTTAGGAGCCAATTGAATCTCTTTATGTAGATTAAACCAGATAGGAAATGAAGTTTTTGAACCGTATATTTTTTGGCCAAGCGATTTATTTCCATCATCTCCAATATAAATACCGGTCGTTAAATCTGGCGTGCAACCACAAAACCAGCATGTTCGAGAATCATTAGTTGTACCCGTTTTGCCGGCAGCATCTCCCCCAAACCAATTTTGACCAATCGAACTTTTTAATCGATGTATCCCAACGGTTAAAACTTTTAAAATTTGACTTGAAACAGCACAATCCATTACTCGTTCTTGCACTGCATCAATTTTTATAATTTTTACACCCAATTTATTTTTAACCCAACGAATATAATGAGGCTGGGTGTAAATCCCATTATTAGCAAAAACATTAAACGCTCCAACAGCTTGCAATAAAGTAATATCTAATGAACCTAATGCAAGTGAGGGATAACGATGCATAACGGAACTAATATGGCATCTTTGAGCTAATTCTATTGGTTTATCAACACCAATTTTAAGTAATGTTTTAATTGCAACCATATTATTTGAATAGGACAATGCTCGCGCTAATGTTGAAATACCAATAAATTGATTGGTGTTATTTTGGGGCTTCCAAATCTGATTACCTTGTTTAATCTCAATTGGCTCATCAATTTCCGTATCAATAAGTGACATTCCTTGTTCTAAGGCCGCAGCATATACCAAAGGTTTAAAAATTGAACCCATTTGTCTTTTTGCCTGAATTGCACGATTAAATTTTGATGTTTTAAAATCATAACCTCCGATAAGTGCTTTAATTTCTCCTGTCCCAGGAGTTATTGATAATAATGCACCATCGACAGATCGTGATAATTGAATTTTTAATGCGGCTACCTTATCAGAAAATGCTTTTTCTGCAGCTTTTTGGATGTCATAGTTCATGGTAGTTTGAATAATAAGACCACCTGAATACAGTTGCTGCTTGCCTACAAGCTCTTCAAGATACAATCTAATCATCTCTTTTAAATGTGGAGCAATCATATCAACTTCAGCATCAACAACTTCAAGTTCAACTTGTTGAGCTTGTTCACTCATTTCTTGGGTAATAAATTTGCGTCGTTGCATAATTTTTAAAACAGTGTTTCTCCTTCTTTGAGCTGGCAAAGGCGAAACAATAGGAGAATAATAAACTGGTGCTCTAACCATTCCTGCAAGAACAGCTGCTTGATCAAGTGTTAAGTCGGCAACATTTTTATTCCAAAAACGTTGTGATGCTGCCTGCACTCCATAAATTCCATGCCCAAAATAAACATGATTTAAATAGGTTTCAAGTATCTGATCTTTGGTAAATTGACACTCTACTAAAAGTGCAAAAAGCTGTTCTTTTACTTTTCGTATAAAAGTTTTTTTTGCATCAAAAAAAAGTAATCGTACTAATTGCTGGGTGATGGTGCTTGCACCTTGAGCTTTTTTTCCATAGTAAACGTTCACAAAAACTGACCTTAAAATCCCACGTAAAGAAAGTCCATGATGATGATAAAAAGCATGATCTTCAGTTGCAATAAATGCATCTAATAATGATTGAGGCATATTTTCTAATGGGACAAATTTTCGACGATCTAACTGAAATTTACCCCACTGCCGACCTTGATCATCAAGCAAAATTGATGGTTGGCCAGGATTATAATTTTCAAGTATAGAAAAATCTACAGACCTGCTATGCATCATAAAAACAAATGCGCCAGCACAACATGCAAAAAATAAAATTCCACTGATTAATAATTTTTTTGCTACACTCTGTATAAGCACGAAGTATAACCTTTAATAAAATAACATGTATACAATTAGATATGAGAATATTCAAATTATGACACAATCACAGATAAAAAATAGATTTTTTCTCATTGTACCTTTTATACTATTTTTCTTAGAATTAGCATTTTTTTCAATTTTGCAAACTCATATAATGTATCTACTTCTTTGTTTTTTCATAGTATCTATCAATATATACCCTTCAACAAGACTCTCATTACTACCAATTTTTTTAATGTCGATTATATCATATCTTGATTATAATATTTTTGGCTGGAGCCTTATCTACATCATGCCGACCATGGCTCTTGCAATGTACCTAGAAAAACAAATTCAACTTAAAATAATTATTCCCTATATTTTATTGATAAATGCACTATTACTTAAAATAAGCATCGCTTGCTCTATTCTTGTAACTCATACATCATGGAGATTTATTGCATCTATTATAGGTTCTAATATGCTCCTTCTTTCTACTTTCATCATAATTTACAACAAGATTACAAAAAGGGATCACTAAAATTGTAAAATTAAGCACATTGTTTACTTACAGAACTATGTCGCTATTCTTTTTTTATGATATACTTACAGATGAGTAGGGTTATCTAGGCAATCGCTGGTTATGTAAATAACGAGAGGAAAGTCCGGACTCCTAGCGAAAAGATGCCTTGCGAGAACTTTTAAATTCAAGCAAGGGGGATCGTATCCACGGACAGTGCCACAGAAAATAACCGCCTTATATGTAATAATACAAGGTAAGGGTGAAAAAGTGCGGTAAGAGCGCACGGACAGTATGAGTGATCATGCTGTGGGGTAAACCCCATCTGGAGCAAGACAAAGCATTAAACGGGCCCTTCGCTGCCAATGGTTTAAGGGTATGTCGCATAGATAAATGGTTGCCACTTAACGTATAGTTAAGCACAGAATCCGGCTTATTGATGGTCCTACTCAAATCTATTCTAGAAAGATACTATGAAAAAAATTAATTACTTTTTGCTTCAAATACGTAAAGCTTTTTGGCTATTTCCTTTTCTTGCCTTTGGCTTTGGATATTTTTTTCTTCAATTTTTACTTACCGATCATACCATTGCAACGCCAACACTGCTTGGTAAAAATATCTTACAAGCTACTCAAATTTGCTCTGAACTCAAATTAAACTTAAGAATTATTGCTGAAAAAGAAGTTGCTGATGTTCCTGCGGGAACTATTATTAAACAAAAACCTATGGTAAATAAATACATAAAACAACATCAATCAATCTTTATTGTCATAACAAAAACGCCAGAAGCTATGTATACTCCAAATTTTGTTACAAAACATAGTAATTTTATTGAAGCGTCATGCCAAGATCTAGGAATTAAAAATAAAACATATCTTATTGAATCTGCTTATCCAAAAGGACAATGCTTTGGACAGATGCCCTTACCAGATCAGGCCTTACCTTTAAAAAAAATGAGCTGTTATATCTCTTCAGGAAACAACCAAAAATATATTTTCCCTGATCTTGTAAATCTACCACTTGTAGATGTCATAGATTTTTTACAAAAATATGAAATCAGTTGCGATGTTTATTACAAAGATCACAAAATAACAGCTCCATTTCATCATCAATATATGGTAGTCAATCAAAAACCTCTTGCTGGAACTTTTGTACAACCAAACAATCAATTGTATGTTCAACTACAAGTCGCCTTACCATAAAAATCTATGCAATTAAATTGGCAGATGAACATTCTTATTAATGAGCAACTGAACGTACAATAAAAAAGTTACTATCAAACAAAAAAAGCGAGCTTGAAAAAGCACGCTTTAAAAAAATACAGTAATACGATAGTATTACTTGCCCAGATTCTTTTGAGCTTGTACTGCATGAACAACTGTTTGTAAAAGTTGTTGTTCTGTTAAATCTGGCCACAATGTATCAAGAAATCTAATTTCTGCATACGCACTTTGGTATAATAAAAAATTACTTAATCGTTGCACACCACCAGTCCGTATGATCAAATCAGGATCAGGCATTCCTGTTGTTAACAAATGAGATTCAAATAGATCTAAAGAAACAGATTTTCCTTGAATAGCCTGCTGACATAGACTTTGTGCAGCATTAAAAATTTCTTGCCTGCCACCATACCCAAATAAGAAATTAACATGCAAAGCATTTCCTTGAGCAGTTTTGTGTTCTATTCTTTGGCAAATTGCTTGAATATTTTCAGGAAACTTTGAAAGTTGTCCAAGAAATTTAATTTTTACATTTTGTTGTATGAATAATTCTATTTTTTTCTCTGCTTGGCTTACAATAATCTCAAATAAATATGATTGCTCAAGCAATGACCGATTAAAATTTTCAAGAGAAAATGTATACAGCGATAGATATGAAATTCCATGTTGCAGAGCAAATTTAATAACCATTTCAACCGTTGCAACGCCAGCTTTATGGCCTAACCAAGGCAGTTGTCCTTGCTGCGTAGCCCAACGACGGTTACCATCCATTACACATGCTAAATGAGTAATCATGCAGAAACCTTATCTGCTTGCAAGCTAGAAACTGCTTGAAATATATATACAAAACTGAGCATTCCTGCAGCTATAATCATTCTTTCTAAAGGAACAATTGGCATTAATAATGTCCAAGCTTGCACAGGAACGTGTCCACGATACAACCAAATTACAGAACCAACTGCATGCGCAACAAATGATGCGCAAACTGCTCGGCTTGGTAACGTATCAGGAACAAAGTAATAAATAATCATAGGAATAAACCAATACCAGGAGTAATAAAATACTGTTTGCCCTACGGTATGCATGCAAAAAAGTATCATTGCTACAACTGGTAACGCGACAGAAATTATCCAATTTTTTTTGCGAAGAGCACTTGTTGCTGCAAGGTGTGGTAATCGATGCATTGCAATAAAAATAATTGCATGAAAAGATAAAAGACCTTTTGTGAAAATAGATAAAATAACATACAATAATGATGCATGATACCCTAATGCGGGTAAAGACATACTAGAACATGAAAACCATGCCGCTTTTGAGCCAATAATCATACTAAATGGTATAAAGGTCGCAAGCATAGCAATGCAAAGTGGAATAAACTTTGAAAAAATTTTATAAATCATAAATAACGTAATCTATTTTTAATGTTAAAATTATTCTTATAGAATAACATATATGAGCTTAAAAGGAATGAAATGAAATACAAAGCAATTATTTTTGATATGGATGGAACCATTATATCAACAGAAAATATGTGGCAGGCGGCAACGCAAAATATCTTAGATATCTATGCAAGCCATTTAGATCAAGATAAAAAAGAAGAAATCAAAGTATACCTCAAAGGCCTTGCTCTGTATGAAAGCTGTAAATATATACAAAAACATTCATTACAAGATGTTTCGGTTGAAGAAATTTTAGAAGAAAAAGCTCGCCAAGCTCACCATTTGTATGCATCACAAGGACTTTCATTTATTCCTCATTTTGAAGCTTTTCATGCAAAAGTTAAAGATTGTAATTTAAAACATGCAATCGCAACCAATGCAACACAAGAAACGGTCGATAAAACTTTAACAATGCTTCCGTTAAGAAATTTCTTTGCTGAACATATTTATAATGTTGATATGGTCAACAGAGTTTGCAAACCAAAACCTGATATCTTTTTACACGCAGCAAAAAATATTGACGTTGCACCTGAACTTTGTATCGTTATCGAAGATTCAGCTCATGGCATTAAAGCTGCTAAAGCTGCTGGTATGTACTGTATTGCTATCAACACAGGAAAAGATCGTCATCTTTTAGGTGAAGCGGATGAAATTGTTGATTGTTACACAGAAATCGATTTAGATAAGTTACTACAACGCATACAATCATAAAAACCCTGCTGCAAAATATGCGGGCTCTGCGATGCTCTGTAAAGACTCTATGAGCCCTATAAAAAATTCACGTTCTTATTATAAAAAATAAAAAATCACATATTCATCATATTCATACAATCTATACTGAAATATATTCATGAAAACTTCACATAAAATTCTTCTACTTCTCTCATTTATACTTGGATTAACTGCAATCGGGTATGTAACATCTCATCAAAAATCTGAAAAAAAATATAGCGCTATTATTTTTGATATGGATGGTACAACCGTTGATACCGATCATTTATGGAAAATAGGAAATGCCCCTATTCTTGACTCTCATGCTCCCCACTTAAGCCAAGATGAAAAAAATAAAATTACTCAACAGTTTCATACACTGACTATTTATGAAGTTTGGAAATGCGTACAAGGTCACTGCTCTATTGATATTTCATCAGATGAAATTATTGATGAAAACATTAAGCATCTTCATACTATCTATCAAACACAAGGCATTTCATACATTCCACATTTTGATAAATTTCACGCTCAAGTCAAAGAACGTGGTTTAAAAACAGCTATCGCAACAAGCTCGCAAAAAGAGACGGTCGATATCATTATAAAAGTTGTTGGACTTGATAAAATTTTTGAAGAACATATTTATCATGTTGATCATGTCAACAGAGCATACAAGCCAAAACCTGATGTATATTTACATGCTGCTAAAATGCTTGGCGTTCAACCTTGCAAGTGCATAGCAATTGAAGATTCTGCAACTGGAATTAAAGCTGCAAAAGCTGCTGGAATGTATTGTATTGGTATTAATACTGGTAAAAACAGAGATAATTTAAAGCAAGCTGATGAGATTGTAGAATGTTATTCAGAAATTGATTTGGATAGGTTATTACAATAATCTTGTACAAACGTTATGATTTTAAAATTAATTATGGCATTACATTCTATGCTTACACCATCATATGCCGTTACACTGCTGAAAGTAAAACCTATGCAACAAAAAATTCAAGCAATTATATTTGATATGGATGGCACGGTTCTTGATACAGAAATTTTATGGGAACAAGGAAATAAACATATTCTTTCTACCTATGCACCACATCTGACGTCTGAACAAGTTGATGAAATACTACATCACCGCAAAGGCATCAGAACTCCTGATGAACTTGCAGAAATGTTACGTCAGCATTGCCCTGAGCAGATGACAACAGAAGATATCAGAACTATAAAAACAGCGTATGTTTTTTATTTATATGAAACACAGGGAATATCTTTTATTCCTCATTTTGATGAATTTCATACTAAATTGCATCGCCAAGGGCTCAAAAGTGCAATTGCAACAAATGCTACAGGACAAGCTCTTGAAAAAATAGTGATAAAAACACCATTAAGAAACTATTTTAATGAACATGTTTATACCATAGACAAAGTAAATTCTCGATACAAACCAAACCCGGATATATATCTTCACGCAGCTGAAAAATTAGGTGTTGATCCTAAAAATTGTATCGCAATTGAAGACACCAAGGGTGGGATTAAAGCCGCAAAAGCTGCTGGCATGTATTGTATTGGTATTAATACAGGTAAAAATAGAGAAAATTTAAAGCAAGCTGACCTGATTGTAGAATGTTATTCAGAAATTAATCTTGATAAATTATTGCAGTAATGACGTAGCTTATGCTCAAAAATCTATAGGGGCATAAGCTCATTTCAAATTTTTTATAAAAATTTTGATATATAAAAAGGCTTATGTATATGACAAGTTTGCCTGAAAATACAATATAGCCAATCCCTGTTCTAGTATGGCAAAATACCATTCCTGAGCCACTCTCTTTACTTGAATAGGCAATCAGCGTTATACTATCAAAAAAATAAATTTAAGAATATTTTAAAGGCTCTTCATGAACAAGTTTTTCATATCGCATATTATTGCTCTATTGCTTGTATGTAATACGCAGCTATCAGCAAGTCAAAGAGCTATAAGCTCATTAAAAGACACCTGGGTTACCGTATTTGTTCACGGATCTTTTTCATTAAAACCTCACCTGACATTTGGTAATGCAATTAATGTTATTTTCGATCGAATTGAAAACTCTGTATACTATCGATCAACTGAAATCAATCGCCGCGATCATTTCTTTTATAAAAATCAGGTGATGCTTGGCCTTGGATTACAACGAATTGATTTTAAAAACCCTAATAAATTAGAAGCAGCTCGCATTATTGCTGCAACCTATGAAACTGTATCGCAATATGCAGGCAACGCTCCAAGCGATGAATATTATGCTTTTGGATGGAGTGGCTTAGTAAGTCATAAATTGAGATATTTAGAAGCTGGAATATTATATGATCAGCTGAGCCAATTAAATAAAAAGCTTATAGCAGCTGGTAAAAATCCTAAATTTAGAGTTATTAGTTACAGTCACGGAGGAACATTATCTATCCAACTTGGTGCAATTCATATAACTAAAAACCCTTCTGAACAATTTTTTATCGATGAATTATACTTAAATGGAACACCAATTCAAATCGAAACTGATTATTTAATTAATAGTCCAGTATTTAAAAAAGTTTATAACATCTACTCAAAAGCTGACAGCATTCAAAAACTTGATTTCTTTTCATTTAAACGATTTTTTTCTCGAAGAAAATTTGAAAATCGAAACAACTTTAAGTTGCCAGAAAAGCTCACCCAAATAAGCTTAAACATTGTTGACTACACACCTAAAAATGTAACCTCAACAATTCCATTTCCTCGCGATGAAAAAACTTTACGTAAACATTTTAGAAAATGTACCTATGATCCAGGCCATTTTGAACTGTGGTTTATGGGATGGACGATTTTGTCATATCGTAAAGATTTCCCATTCAATCCATTACCAATTATAAATTTTTTACCAATTATTATAAAAGACCTAGATAAAGATCCTAACATTTCAAAAGATATTATTGTTAAAATTTTACCGTATAAAGAAACAATGGAAATTTATAATTATAAAAAATTAGTAAAACTTACCATGGTTGCACAAAAACCGTTCTTAACTAAAAAAGCATTAGATGAACTTAAAATTACCGCACTGCAATTTGAGCCAGTCGATTATAATCTTGAAACATATAATCGTAAAATGTATGATGCGATCACGATTGCACAATACGAATACGACCAATTAAATAAACTCAAAGTTGAAGAATTTAAAAATATAAAAAAAGAAAAACAAAAAAACCAAGAACCTTCGTATAAAAAAAACGTGGTTAATTTACAGAAAAAAGAACGCCATTTCCAAGGTTTTTTGACCAACGAAATATAAAGTAAATTTTTTAGAAAAAGAAAGAAGGCTTTTACAACAAGAGCCTTCTTTCTTTTTCTAAGCTATCTGAACTCCATTTAAAAAAAGTATAAAAATCTACGACACCGCTGTGATCATCTGCGAAAAAAATTATGAAATTCAAATCTATTATTTTTATTTTTCTGACGCTTATTACGATTATCTATGCAATCCTCATCTATCAAATAAGCTTATCGACTTATACAAAAACAAAACCATACATTGTCTGCACAACAACGATAATTCATGATACTGTAAAAAATATTTGCAAAGATACCGTAGAACTTGTTGCTTTAATGGGACCAGGAATTGATCCTCATCTTTATAAACCTGTAGAAAGTGATATTTTCAAAATAGCATCTGCTGATATTATTTTTTATAACGGTCTTCATTTAGAAGCAAAAATGGGAGAACTTTTTGAAATTTTAGCAAAACATCAAACTACTGTAGCAGTCACTCAAGATATTCCGACCAACCTTTTATTACCAGTCATGGGTTATCAAACTATCTATGATCCGCATGTTTGGTTTGATATATCATTATGGATGAACGCTGTTGAAACTGTCTACCAAGCATTGATTGTAAAAATCCCTGAGCATGCTGATCTCTACAGGCAAAACAAAATTAATTATCTACAAAGACTTGAAACAGCTTTACAACAGAGTCAACAGATGATGTCTACTATTCCCATAGAAAAAAGAGTTTTAATAACTGCTCATGATGCTTTTTCATATTTTGGCAGGCTTTATGGGTGTAAAGTAGTTGCTCTGCAAGGCATTAGTACGGAAAGTTCTCCTGGAGCATACGATGTACAAGAAATTATTCAATTAATTTATACCCAAAAAATTCCAGCAATTTTTATCGAATCCAGCATTCCCATAAAAAATATCCTGGCAATTCAGGAAGGCGTTGCTGCATACGGTTATCATGTTAACCTTGGAGGGCAACTCTATTCTGATGCACTTGGCTGCAAAGGTAGCCAAGGAGCAACATATATCGATATGATCATGCATAACATGCAAACAATTGTCAGCGCATTGCAATAACAAGTTAACTCTTTTATAAAAAAACAGTATTCTATAGGTAGTTACAGCTGATTTTCAAACCTTTACTTAGATCAAATTTTTCATGAAATATGCTCTTGTTGTTACCAATCTTTCAGTTGCTTTTCAGCAAACAATTGCTCTGCATGATATAGAATTTTCTATACCTACCGGTAAACTTGTTGCGATTATTGGACCTAACGGAAGCGGTAAGACAACCCTTATACGTTCTATTATGGGGCTTATTACTCCTACAAAGGGGACTATTTTTATTGCAAATCAACTGAAAGAAGGATCATCTAAAAAAATAGCTTATATTTCACAACGATCGTGCGTTGATTGGAATTTTCCGGCAACAAGCCTTGATGTCGTCATCATGGGGTCTTACGGTCAATTACGTTTTTGCCAATCTCCTGGAAAAAAAGAAAGAGAATTAGCATTACAAGCACTTGCTCAAGTAGGCATGATGGAATACGCAAACACAGCAATTAAAGAACTTTCTGGTGGCCAACAACAGCGACTTTTTATCGCTCGAGCATTAGTTCAAGATGCAGAAATATATCTTTTAGATGAGCCATTTGTTGGAGTAGATGCCACGACAGAAACTATAGTTTTTAATCTATTCAAACAACTTACACAACGTAATAAAACTATCATTGTCGTGCACCATGATCTTTTAACCGTTAAAAGACATTTTGACACTGTTATGTTTATCAATAAAACTATCATAGCATGTGGCCCAACAGCAGATGTTATGACGAGTTACAACATACAAAAAACATTTCCTCATTATATTGATACAACATCATTAGTATCGTCTGATTTTTCATGACACTTGATTATACATTTTATAAAATTTTAATTGGTACTGGCTTAGTAGGTATTACAACCGGAATATTAGGGTGTTTTACGCTCTTAAATAGACAAAGTCTTTTAGGTGATACGATAGCTCATGCAACCCTACCAGGCTTAACAGGAATGTTTTTAATCATGCATCAACAATCATATTTTTGGTTGTTATGCGGAGCTGGCTTATCAGGATTTATTGGAGCTGTGTGCGTAACTTTAATAACAAGGCACACTTGCTTACAGCAAGATGGAGCCCTTGGTATTGTTTTATCAACTTTTTTTGCTCTTGGGACTATTTTTTTAACCATGATTCAAAAACTTCCTCATGCCCACCAAGCAGGGATTGATAAATTTCTTTTTGGACAAGCTGCAACGATCTTAAATCATGACATTGTGATTCTCAGTTGCATTACTCTCATCGTTATCGTAACTGTTGCCTTGCTATGGAAAGAACTAACGCTTATTACATTTGATAAAGAATACGCTGCATCAATAGGCATTCCCGTAAAAAAAATTACGACAATTTTAACGATTTTGCTGGTCTTAACCATTATTGTTGGATTGCAAACAGTTGGTCTTATTTTAATCAGTTCATTTTTAATTGCTCCTGCACTTGCAGCACGTCAATGGACTACCTGCCTGCATACAACTGTTTTTCTGAGTATTGGATTAAGCTTGCTGGCAACATCAACGGGGACCTATATCAGCTGCCTTGCTCCTCACTTGCCAACAGGGCCCATTATTGTAATTATTGCAACAATTATTACCTGTTTATCAATGCTCTTATCCCATAGATAGCAGTGATCAAATCATCAGACAAAGGCCTTTATGATTTTTATATACTTACAACTGATTATTCTTACCATGGTAACAGCAGTTGCATGCGCATTGCCTGGAAATTTTTTGCTGTTACGAGGCAATGCTTTGATAAGCGATGCTTTAAGTCATGCTATTTTATTTGGTATTGTTGTGATGTTTTTAATCATACAAGATATCAACTCACCCTATATTTTTATGGGAGCTGTTGGAACAGGCATCATAAGCGTTATAATTACTGAATATTTAACTATAACAGGCCGAATGTATCAAGACACAGCTATTGGATTATTATTTCCGTTTCTTTTTTCTTGCGCTGTTCTGCTTATTAATCAATATGCAAATAATGTACACCTTGATACT
This sequence comes from Candidatus Chromulinivorax destructor, assembly GCF_003366055.1. Classification (NCBI taxonomy): domain Bacteria; class Candidatus Babeliae; order Candidatus Babeliales; family Candidatus Chromulinivoracaceae; genus Candidatus Chromulinivorax; species Candidatus Chromulinivorax destructor. The sequence continues at coordinate 451,191 of NZ_CP025544.1, forward strand.
GATGCAATTATTTTAGGAGAGCTTGCATTTGCACCATTCCATCGCATCTACATTTTGGGATATGATTGCGGACCTGTAGCACTAGCAACAATGAGTTGCATTACAATTATAAATATCTTGTACGTATACTATTTTTATAAAGAATTAAAAATAACAACTTTTGACCCTGCTTATGCAACAACTATTGACTACAACGCATCATGGTTCCATTATTCTCTTATGATTATAACAAGCATTACTATTATCAATGCGTTTCAAACTACCGGCACAATTTTAGTTATATCGTTTATCATTACTCCACCAGCCACTGCATACCTCATAACAAAAAAACTTGATGAAATGATTATTGCAAGCTGCTTACTTTCAATAGTAGGAGTAGGTATTGGATTTATCATAGCTCATCATTATAACAGCTCAATAGCAGGATCAATTGCTCTTGCAAATGGCTGTATGTTTTTCATCACGATGCTAGCAGTTAAAATTAGTATCCAAGTTATATAAACTAAATTTTAACTCTACAGATTGGCCCCAAGCTTTCTATAAAAACTCCTGCAATCGTGATGTATGTTTTTCTGATACACTTTTTTTGAACTGAAAAAGTTTAGAGTGGCAATGACTATTTTCGTTCCAGAGAAAAATTTTATTGAATATTTAAATTTTTTTAATCATCGCCAATCTTTTTTAAGCTGATTTTCAAAATGTTTATATCTTTGAGCACTTATATATTTTTTTCTTTCCTTATTAAAAATATAACGAAGTCGAGATATTTCTAAAATTGATTCATTATTTAATGCAAATGAATTTTTAAAAAATTCGTCTTCTTCATGAAACTGAAATTGCTGAGATAGTTCTTGTATTATTACACATGCTTTTTTTGCAATTTCAGCCGTTACTAACATTTCTATTATTTGTTTATTTTGTAATAAAATTTTGAGAATTTTTGCTTCTGCATGATGCTTGAAAGACTGAAATAGTTGTTGTATTACTGCACATGTTTTTTTTACAATTGTATCTGTTGCTAATATTTCTATTTTTTGTTTATTTTGTTCAGATTGTAACTCTTGCTGCAATATACTTTCAAAATTTTGCTTAATTTCATTATATAATGCAACTTGCAGATTATTATCATGAGCAAATGGAAAAATCTGTGAATTATGTTGATTATCAAATGATTCTAATAAATAGATCAGATACTTAAGACTTACAATATTTGTTTTTTGTAACTGAGAATAATCAAAAGACGGATCTTTCCGTAATTCTTTCAAAATAAAAATAATAGAAGCTATTATCTCTTCAAGCTGCATACACAGATACAATTTAGGCAAAGCTCCAGCAACAATATTTTCAATTTCCTGAAATAACTGAATAGGAGTTATTTCATTACCTGATAAAGCTTCTAAATTTGCACCTTCATCAATCAAAAGCTGAACAACTTCAGGATGATGATGCAAAACAGCATAGTGCAAAGGGCTTTGGTTATATGCACTCTGTTTATTAACATCAGCTCCTTTTTTCAGCAACATGCTCAGCATATCGCTTACACTGTTTTTTAAAGAAAAACAGGAATTTTTTATGATTGCAAACTGCAATGCAGTCAACCCATGAAAAGGATGAATTGCATTTATATCTGATCCATGATCTATTAAAAATTTTGCAACCTCTACACGATTATTTTTAATTGCGCAAAAAAATGGTATCTCCTGTTTAGCTGTTATAATAGTAACATCTGCACCAAAATCATGTAATAATTTGACCATTTCTATGTTTCCAAGACAACTTGCCATAATTAAAGGTGGAGGACAAAGATCATTATCTAATATATTAATAATCTCTTTAATTCGTAATGAGAAGTATGATTTACTATGATGCATAACATATAAAAATACCGGATCATCAATCTTATCTATCTCAGTTGTTTGTTTTTTTGACTCTTCATTAAGAACATTATAAAAAGGAATTTTTACACAATTCCATAAAAAATCTAATATATCTATATGCACTCTACCAATATCTACTTCATCTTCTTGGCTATTTTTTTCAAATGCATCTTGTAAAAAATTATGAAAACAATTTTTTTGCTCATGAATATCTACAAGCCTATGTTCATGCAAAAAATCAAAATCCCTTTGAAAATCTGACCATAATTCTTTGCATACCATAAAATCTTTTTGTAAAACGTCTGCACCCGTTTGATTATGAGTACAATCTTGCATACATACTGTTATGAATGGAAAAAAAACAACAAATAACAGCACAAATTTTTTAATATTTTTCATATGATAGTTATTTTATTATTCGATAATATAAGATATATAATAATACAGATAAGAAGATTTTTTACTTAATCCACTATGTTTTCAGGTCTCGTGAACTAAATTTTTACAAGAGATTTTTGCCCTACACTTTCTATAAAACTCCCAAATTTTGCTAGCCGGTGGGTCTCATACACTCTTTTTCAGATCAAAAAGCGTAAAGTGGCAACCGCCGCCCATGTTTCCTGAGCTGAGCTGAGCGATATAGTAGGTTTTTATCCACATGTAAATTTGGTTCACACAGCCTAGATTTTTTAATAGATCTTTTATACAAATTACTACAAAATATAATCGAATACAAATACATCATCAATACCAAAAAACTGCCTGATTTACCTATTTGACCTAACAGCATCATGAATATCATAATGTTTATGCCACAAACCTAAAAAATTCATATCAAATTCAATATTTACATAATGTGAACCTGCTCTGACAACAGTCTGCAATGTTGAAGACAATTGATTAAATATCGATTGACCTAAAGGTGAATCCCAAAAATTTTGCTGATACTGTAAGTCATTGATAGAAACTTGATAATCCATGAGCTTAAAATTAACACCTTTAAATGGTCCTTTGGCCACGGTTAATGAAACAATAGTATTAAATTTTATCATTTGTAAAATTTTAAACCCTGCATAGGCAACACCACTTACCAGCAAAAAAATTATACTTATCTTCATTGCAATATCTTTTATATTCATATGCGCCCCTTTTGTATTTGTATTTTCATGACGTTACCTTATTTTTATAAATATAATCAATAGAGTTTCTACATTTTTATAAGTTACCAAGCAGTATCTTGAGCTCATTTACGCAACTTCATTGAAACATGTTTTCTATTTGTGATAAAATATGAATAAATAGGGGGAAACACATGAACAAATTTAAATACAATTTTTTTACAATATTAGTATATTTTGCAGTATCAACTAACTTACGAGCTGACAAATTATGTATACCAGACAAATCAATTATTCGACAACAAGAACGATACGTATCATTACTTGCTCCATACGTACAAGAAAAAATAAATTTTTCTTTTCCTGTAAAGCAATGTGAATGCTGGGTAAGCTCCTTGTATGGTAAACGAGGAACAGGTTTTCATGCAGGTGTAGATTTTGCAGCGCTCAAAGGAACTGATGTTGTTGCAGCAGCAGATGGATATATCATGAAAGCTGAAAAAAGTAATGCTAAAAACGGCTATGGAAACATGATTCTTATTGAACATGAACATAAAAAACATACGTATCAAACACGATACGCTCACCTTGATACCATTGAAAAAAAAATATACAATCAAGTTCAATCCGGAAAAAAAGTTGCAGTAAAACGTAATGAAAAAATCGGCACAGTCGGTGCTACAGGCCATGTTATTGCAAAACATAGTACAAGTGATCCATCTCATTTGCATTTTGAAATATATAAAGATGGAAAAAGAATAGATCCTTTACTCTACCTATTTGCATCGCAAACTCTGCGTACAAAAAATAGATCTTAAGGCAAAATTTAATAGAACTGATATTGCATTTCAAGAAGTATCATCGTATTATAAAATTATATAGGTATATCATCATAAGGAGCTCCATGAAAAAACTATCGATTGAACCTGGTTGCATAACTTGCGGCATGTGTGAATTTATTGCTCCAAAAGTTTTTGAAGTAACTGATATTTCACATATAAAAGAAGGCTTTGATCAGATGGAAAATAATGAGCTTATTGAACAATCAGTTAAAGAATGCCCTGTTTTTGTAATAAAGTATGAAGAACAGAAGTAATCTAATGCATTTGATTTTTATATAATCCTCAAGTATACTTATTACATATCCAATTCTAGTTGTTGTGATATAATCTATCTTACCTATTGAATAAAAGAATATAAATGTAACCTCCATTTCCCCTATCTATGATATTAAAGTCTGGATAGGGGTATTTTTTACCAAGAGATTTAAAGAGTCTATGAAACGTTTTTATCCTCAAAAAAAAAATGGTCGATTTTATCAAGAGGATCAAGAACGTCCTCGTTGGTTTTTATCAACAATCTCAGTTTTCTTTAAAACGCTTTATCGCGATTATTTTGCACCTATTGGAAGCGAAGCTGCCCAATGGATTGTAAAGCCATCATATCCAGAACAATCTCATGAGCCAATTTTCACATGGCTTGGACACTCAACATTTCTTATTCAAGTTGGCGGTAAAAACATTTTAACTGATCCTATCTTTGGTAGCGTATCAGGCATTATTTCAAGAATTATTCCACATCAAATTGCAACAAACGATCTTCCAAGAATTGATTATGTTATTTTATCGCACAATCATCCTGATCACATGGATGCTACCAGTTTATTTGATATTAAACGATACAATCCTCACGTTAAGATGCTTGTTCCTATGGGCGATAAAGCATGGTTTGATGCTCGCGGATTTATTGATACTTGTGAATATATGTGGTGGGATACATTTGAACAAGACGGCCTAACATTCACCTTTCTACCTGCTAAACATTGGTCTCAACGTGGTATGTTTGATAAAAACAAATCGCTCTGGGGTAGCTGGATGATCGAACATAATGGCTTTAAAGTTTATTTTGCAGGTGATACGGCCTGGAGTAAACATTTTAAAGTTATTGGTCACTTCTTTAAATCTATTGATGTTGCGATTATGCCTATCGGTCCAAGCGAACCTCGTGAACATATGAAAGAGTCTCACGTTAACGCCGAAGAAGCTGGAGATGGTTTTTTGCACCTGAACGCACGTTGGTTTGTTCCTATGCATTGGGGAACATTTCGATTAGGTATGGATAATTTTAAAGAACCTGTTTATCGTATTAAAGCGTGGTGGGAACTTAACAAAGAAAAATGTGCTGATAAAGTATTAAAAATTTCGAAAGTTGGCGAACTTGTACATTGTGTTCGTCAAAATATGATGTACCTTTCTCATCTTAAATCAAAACAAAATATCAAAAGCTTATAAAATTATCTCAATGATATAATATCAAAAGGCCTGGTTACAAATAACCAGGCCTTTTGATTTGTAAATTATGTAGAAACAAATTACTCTGAGTATGTTTTATTATTATACCATGTACAAGGAACCATTCATGCTCAACAAATATATCATGCTCACACTGCTCATATCTTTATCTAATTTTTTATGCACATCAGAAAAAAGTGCGCAGCAAATCTATACCAAAAAAAGAAAAGCTGATACTCAAACTGCAATCATAACTCCTGTCGATCAAGTTGTTCTTACCTGCGCACTAAAAGTTGTCGATAACATAAGAAATAAAAAACCTCATACAAGCTATTACAACTCTCAACGATCTCGTAATCTGTATGATAGTTCATCAACAGAATCATTTAAACTCAGTCGCTCTAAGTTAAAAGATTTTTTAAATTGTCAGCGATGTTTTTTCATTGATCGAAAAAAAGGAACTGGGCATGTACCAGGCTATCCATTTAGTTTAAATAGTGCTGTTGACGCCCTTTTAAAAAAAGAATTTGATGAATATCGTCAAAAACAAGAAGCTCATCCTTATTGTATAGATAATAACATTAATGCAATTCCATTTCAGCACCCACTGCTAGAATCATGGAGAAATTCATTATATGAAGGAGTTCAAGCACAAATTAACGGAACAAATATTGTACTAACTGGTGGCATTGATGATCTGTGGATAAATCCAACAACCAATGAATTAATTGTTGTTGATTACAAAGCGACATCAAAAAAAGGAGACGTATCTCTTGATGCTGATTGGCAAGATGATTACAAACAACAAATTGAAATCTACCAATGGCTATTACGCCAACAAATTGGTACAAATTTAGATTCTCAGTATACCATTTCTGATACAGCTTATTTTGTATATTGTAATGGAGATGCGCAAGCTGAACAATTTAGCAACCGCCTTAATTTTAAAGTATCTCTTTTGCCATATAAAGGTGATTGTTCATGGGTAGAGCCGGCAGTTATAGCGGCGTATCATTGCTTACAATCAGAAAAAATTCCAGCTTCATCTTCATCGTGTGACCATTGCAAGCGATTTCAAGCAGTTAGCAACCATTTGGAAAAAGAAAAAAGCATCTAACTACTACATTGCATGAACCAATTTTTGTTATAAACTTTGCCCTTCGTTTTCTATAAAAACTCCGGGGATTAGCAGGATGTGTATACCTAATTTACTTTTTTTTAGATAAAAAAACGTAAAGTGGCCGGCGCCTTCCATGCTTGCCAAGATGAGCTCAGCGATTTTGTAGGCCTGTATCTTAATTTTTAAATTTGATTCACACAGTCTAGAAAAAAGAGATAGGAACTTGTGATAAGTTTCTATCTCTTTTATTACATGCTATTGAAAGTGATTTGTGTAAAATTATTTACAACGTAATCTAATGTTTATTACAAAGTTTCAATGTTATAACCATATTCCCATAAACTATCATGAACAATGAATTTTTTAAATTCTGGGAGCTCTTTAACCAGCTCTTCACTGCTATGTTTTTTTAAGTTAATAATAACAGCATCAACATCAACTGCTTCATGCAAGTAAAATGTCACTGCAATGTAATCTGTTAATATATCACATGAATCAATTTCTAATCCAGATGCTTGTGCGTACTCATGTATAATTTTTTCGAGTCGCTCTTGTACTGAAATTTGCTCTAAAACTTGTTCAATAACTGGGCCAAACTCTAGTAAATACAATGGGTTTTTCATATGGTCTACATCTTTGTAATTAAAAAATAAAATTTTATATTTTTTAACAATAATTTTTTATTGTTATTGAAATTTATATAACTTCTTTATTATAATACCCTAAAAACAATCTTTTCTACATGAAAATTTTAAAATAGATTTCACTATTCTTTATGACGTATATATCAAATGATTTTTAATTTATATACATGAAAAGAAAGTTCTATAAAAAAATCTTGTATAAACAAGACTCATGCTATATAATTATAAAGTAACATCGTTACTATTTGTGTGCTCGTAGCTCAGTTGGATAGAGCAACGGATTTCTAATCCGTAGGTCGCAGGTTCGAGCCCCGCCGGGCACACCATTTATTACAACCTTCCGGTTAAAAATTATCCTAGTGAAGCGCTCACCGGCTTAAAAGCAGGAATTTCACGATAATTTTGATTTTTTATTTATTGATTTTGGATATAGTTACGAATTTTATCTTCACTAACTCTTTCAACCGTTTCAGCAAAATATCCATCGCTCCAAAAACTATCTCCCCAAAGAAATTCTTCTAATTCTGGATATTCCTTTCTAATAAATCTACTAGAGCCCCCTTTTAAAAATTGGACGGTTCTACTTACACTTATACTTGGCTTTAAACCTATCAGCATATGCACATGATCTTCTTGAATATTTAACTCTTCTATTGTCCATTCATTTATTTCTGCACATTGACGAAACAACACTTCCAGTCGATCTTTTACTTCGCCTGTCAAAATTTTTTTTCTATATTTTGGAATCCATACTAAATAATACATAAATAAATAAGTATTTTTTAGAATATTTCATAATTACTTCCTTTTTCATTTGTAAACATTATTCAATTTTAATATTGCATGATACTTCTAATCAAAATTAATGCTTTTGAAAAAATATAAATTGCTGCAATTACAATAAAATAGATTTCTCATATCATGAGTTTTTTATAGTTTTATGAGGTTGTTGGTATTCTCTTTGAAATTTATTATGAGTTTTCTTTGTTATTATTATTATGTTTTGTTTTTATTGTAAACTATTGCTTTTAAACTCATCTATCTGTCATCATAAGTTGTAATGTGTTGCAAAATTAAGTTTTTAAACTATACGGAATTATTTTATATGAAACAGAAACAACAAGAATTCATTGCTGGTTACTTAAATAAATTATTAGCAAATACATCAGTACTTTTAATTCAGACATTAAATTATCATTGGAATGTTACAGGAAAAGAATTTCACGATTATCATTTATTATTTGATAAGCAATACAATGAGTTGTTTGGTTATTTAGATCTTTTAGCAGAAAGAGTAAGAGTTGTTGAGGGTGTTGCATTAGGTTCAATGGATGCCATGATCAAAGTAGCAACATTAAAAGAAGATAAAGGTGAGATTCCTGCACCAAATCAAATGATTAGAAGATTATTTGAGCAGTATGAGTATCAAGTTGCTGAGTATCGTGATGCAATTAAAGCTTTACAAGCAGATACAGATGATTTTGGTTCGATTAACATGCTAGAAGATTTGCTTATGAAGCATGAAAAAACAGTTTGGATGTTAAGATCTTTATTGGACAAACAATAGACCTTATGCGTAATTCAAGTAAATTTTAAAAACTGATAAAACAGATTAAGAAAGTCTGTTTTATCAGTTTTTTATGCTGGATTTTGTAGTCTAAAATTCAATAATGCACCCACTTTTCTAAATACTTGATTGTACGATTTAGACGAACTTCTGTATGTGTTCTTCAATATTTTAAATTTTTTCATTCGCGAAAAAACATTTTTCAACAATTATTCTAAGTTTACTATGCCGATGATTAAATTGCTTTAATAAATGATTTAGCGCTTTTCCATTTGACTTTTTATAAGGAATAATCTGTTTTTCAGGGTTACCTGCAGGCAATCCTTGATATCCTAAGTCTAATCGATGTACAACAAGCCATTAAAATTGCAAATGACCAACTTACACAGAAATAACGCGAAATAGATGAAATATATGCAGAAAAAATTATCAGTTATTTAAATTATGGCGCGCCGATACGAATTGTTTAATTGCAAACATCGTGCCGGCGTCTATAATTAAGTTGCGGAAATAGTCCGATAGGGCACACCATTTCTTAATTTTTCATAAAATTAATCATTTTTTAAAATACTGGTTTAATCTCTAAATCAATGTCTCAATCTTTATAAAAATATTTCTAAGTTAGAATATCAATAACTCTTGATTTTTAACTAAATTTACCTCTTTAAACATTTTGTAAACATTAACTACGAATCAAATTTAACTGTAGATAACCGACCTTGCATTAATCTTGAAGCTTGAAAATCTAATTTTAAAGAGTGTTCACACTGTTTTTCTTTTTTATGCATTCGTCTTTTTTTTGACTGTGTTAATAATCGCAATTCTTTATTTACTTTAATATCTGTAATATGGACGCTACAAGTATCTTTCCATAATTTTTGATGTTTATATTTTTGCAAATTTTGCCAAGATAAATAACCTTGGTCATAAAGTAAATTATTTTTATAATATTCCTTACCTAAAAAAGCCTGATCTATAATCATCTCAAAACAAACAGGACAAGAAATTGCTTTTGCTGCAGTAGAATCTGCTTCATATTCATATTCAAAAGCTTTTTTTTCAGTTGGTTTATTAAAAATTAACAGCCCTTCTTGCTTATGCTGTAACACATGAGTTAATTCATGTATCAATATAAATATTCTTTCAGAAGGAACATGTGTAAACAATGATGGAAAAACTTCAATACGACGATAAATAGCATTATAATGAGCTGTTTTATCAAGATCACTATTTTCCATCCACAATTCGACTTCTTCAGGAATATCCATCATAATTTTAAGTTGATTAAAAGTAGCAATCATATCTGGTATCAAATTATATTTGACAAGATATTCTCCTTGATCAACAAGTACATGTTCTTGTCCAATCAATGAATTAAATGGTATAAACTGAGGGCCTACTCCATAATCTTCAATTTCAACATACAAATCTTCTATGCTTCGATCAGGATGATTTTGATGAAATGTTATAACAACTTCTTTAATCTCCTCTTCTCTTGTTTTTTCAAATCGCGCAGCTTGCGTGATTACATTATGACTAAGCAAAATAGAAAAAATAATAATTAATTTTAAATTCATTCTCAATTTCTTTCTTAATTAAAATACATAATTTACCAACCACCACCACCTCCGCCACCGCCTCCTCCTCCAGATCTTCCCTGTCCATTTGATCCAGAAGCTTTTCCTGGTGCTGTTGAAGATGCACTTATTGCTCTTGAAAATCCTTGTGTGAAATTAGAACCAAAGTGATTTGCTTTAAACATTCTTCCACGATACCAAACCGGCATATAATTTGCTTCACCTTGCTTTCCAATTTTTTTAAATAAGCTTGAAAACTGAGCTGTCCATTGTTTTTCAATTCCAAGAGCAATTGCGTAAGGTAAATATTTTTCATATAATTCAGGCGTTCTTATTGGTGGAGTTCCAATAAGATTTATACGTTCAACTTCAGAAACCATGAGATATTGTTTAAAACCATCAATTGCATCTTGTTTTTTTCTTCCTGCAGCAGTATAAATTTTAAATGGACCGTCAGTGAAAATTTTAAAAAAGAACATAAGCACAATTGTTGGGACTATGTCTTCTACCAAGCTCATCGAATCATAGAAAAATAAAAAAACAATTCCCACTAAGGCTAAGCAGGTCAATACAGATCTCCATGAAATAACAGTAAGCGTTGTAATATATGCATTATGATGCGGAGCTATATTTTTTTGGCATACCTTTAAAGCTTTTGCAATTTTAGGATTATATTCTTTTGATATAATTAATTTTTCTTTTTTACCAAACAATGCTACAAGCAATGACAAGTGATATGTATTTATTTTTGTAGAAACACGCAAATTATCTAAAGATTCTTTACGTTTTAACGTATAAGTTCCGCTTGCAAATAATTTGGGTGCATTATAGGTAATCGTAATAAAATTATGAACCGCTAAATCAATAATATCAGCAGATAGCAATAAAGGATTAAACTTCATGTTAGTCATAAAACCAATACTACTAGGTGTCATGTCTACAGGAGGATAGTAGAGTGGAATGACTAAACCCGGCTTATTTTTATGTTTTAATGTAATAACTGCTAGAAGCAAAAGGTACAACAAAAAAAGTAATAATATCCCTATTACTAACAAGATAATATTATCACTCAGCATCCAATATATTTTTTGATTCCATGACGGCTCTTTAACAAATCCTTTAGGAAATGTAACAACAATCGTTAATCCTTGAAATGGATGTAGTCCATTTATCGTAGAAAAATCAATAGAATTACCTTGGATACGATAATCATAATTTTCACCTTGCTGCCCATCATATCCAGTATATGCTTGAACGCTTATGGTGTCAGCTAAAATATTATAAGGTAAAAATACAGTTGCTTGTGCTTTATCTATTGGCAAGCGCCATCCACAACCAGTCACATTCCAATACAACTCATCATGATTCATAAAAAAACCAAGCTGACGAGCTGTTTTGTAGGTAATAACGTACGTATGCCTACCCATCGGTATTTTTATATTTTTATCTCCAATATATATCTTTACACCATTTAAAATTCGCTCTGTAGTATATGTAGTCAAATAACCATTATGCGTAATTGATTGTATATTAAAATCAACATTATGCTTGATTCCATATGAGTCATAATATTTTGTAGGAAATTCTCGCACCAGCCCATGGACAATTTTTTCATTTTCACTGATACATTCTATACATTCTTGTACGGTTAAAGTTGCATCATCATGAACAATAATATCACTTTTAAATGAAGTAATACGCTCAATAGCATCTACAAATGTACAAGTTACTAGAAACAAAATTAAAGCGCGGCATGATAACATTTAAAATCCTTACTAAAATTTTATATGAGGAGAGTTACGCTCTTCTGTTTGCATAACTTCAAAGTAAGAAAGAGGCTCAAATTTAAAAATACCTGCAATTATATTTGAAGGAAACTGAACTCTTGCAATACTATAATTGCGAACTGCTCCATTGTAATAACGACGAGCTAATTGTAATTCATCTTCAACGCTACTTACATCTTTTTGCAATGCCAAAAAATTTTCATTTGCTTTAAGATTTGGATACTGTTCAGCTAACGCAAATAATTTTGTAAGAGAAGCTGTAAGAGCTCCCTCAGCTTTTTCTTTTTGATCAATTTTCATTGCACCCATACAAGCTGCCCGAGCCGTAACAATATCATTAATAATATTTTTTTCATGTATTGTATACTCTTTAACAACTGCTACTAAATTTGAAATCAAATCATAACGACGCTTAAGTTGTACATCAATCCCACTCCATGCTTCTTCAGCTAATGATTTGCTAGAAGTTAATCGATTAAAACTTGTAACAACCCAAACTAATAAAACAAATGAAACCGCACCCAAACCAATTAAATACACCATGCTTAATCCTTTGATTTATACAAATAGATACTTTTAGTGTACATAATAACAGCTCTCATAGAATATTTGTAAGATTTTTATAAATATAATCCGATTGTACCATACACTTTTAAAACAACTTGAAGATCCAATCATCTCAAGCTATAATTGCGCCATTGCTTTAAAAACTATATTTAAAATGAGAATATATATGATCCCTTTCTTCCTAAATGCTTTTGCTGTATTTTTACTTTGCTGCTCATCAATACTATTTGCTGAAAAATCGCCTGCTTATCTTTCTAATTTTTGGTCTGGTGAAAAAGAACATTCCCGCATGTCGGTCCGACACATCGAATCGGGTGGTATAGGTTATGATAATGGTTATACAAGTCTAGAAGCATTTATTGCTCCAGTACCAAACCCAGTCACCTTAATGCCATTTTTAGATGTACGAGGTCATGGCTTTGATAACGGAGATGTTGCTGCAAACATCGGGGTTGGGCTTAGAAAAATTTCAAAATGCAGAGTATTTGGATTTCATGCTTACTATGATTACCGAAATAATGAAAACAAAAATTATAGCCAAATGGCGTTTGGTGTTGAATCACTTGGAAAACGCTGGGATTTTAGAGTCAATGCTTACCTGCCAACTGAACGAGAAATTAGCCCTGTTGGAGAATTTCAATTGAGTGGATTTTCTGGTAATAACATGATGCTTTCTCAAAGCTATCAATTTGCGATGAAAGGTGCTAATGCCAACTTTGGTCTGCACTTTGGGCGCAATAAGGTATGTGATTTTTATGCATGTGCAGGTACTTATTTTTATGCAGGCAAAATAGGACCTCATATCTGGGGTGGAAAAGCTTCTCTTATGGTCAGATTTAATAAATATGTAACCTTAGAAATCAGCAACTCATACGATAAAATGTTCTTAAATCGATTCCAAGTCGGTATTGGTTTTACTATTCCTTTTGGCAAATGTGCAGATCAACCACTTGTTGATGATTATAGATCTTGCGACTCTGATGATCTTTTATTATCAAGAATGACACAACCTATACAGCGACAAGAAATTATTGTAATAGGACAAACACCCGTAGATACCGTTGCTATTAACCCTGCAACTGGTGTACCTTTTACTTTTGTTTTTGTCGACAACATGAGTAACTCACTTGGCACCTACGAAAGCCCTTACCATTCACTACGACAAGCACAAAATAATTCTCAACCTGGTGATATCATCTATGTGTATCCTGGCGATGGAACAACAAAAGGTATGGATGCAGGTATTACCTTACAAGAAAATCAGAAATTTTGGGGTTCTGGCATAAACCACACGCTACAAACAACGCAGGGAACCTTTACGATCCCTGCTCAAAGTACAACAGCTCCTACCATAACTAATATCGATATTGATACGCTTGGTGATGCGATCACTTTGAGTTCTGTGAACAACGTGAGTGGTTTTACTATTATAAATGCTTATAACAATGCTATCTTGGGTAGCAATGTTGAAAATCTTACAGTTGATCATTGTACGTTTCAAGGCACTGGTCTCTATTGCATAAACAGCACATCTCCAGGACAAGCTCATATAAGCGTAACAAACAACACCATGACAGATAACACCAACGGTAGCATATTTGATTTTGGTGGCCCTTCAAATCTAGTAATATCTGACAATACGATGAGTTCAACCACTTCTATAAGTTCATTTCCTATAGCTCTAGCTGCTGATACAAGTTCTTTAAATGCAACTATTACCAATAATAATATCAGTAATAATGAAATTGGTGCTGTACAGCTTGTGCTTAATGATACAAGTTTAGCTACATTAACAATACGTGGTAATACAATAACAAATAATAATGCAGGGTCAGCAGCTCAATTAGGATCAGCTATTGTTATAAATCCTTTAAGTTCAACTACAGGAAACTGCCATATATCACTGACAGATAATATTTTATCGGATAATCAAGGATCTGCACTTTATTGCCATACCAGCGGTGGATTTAATGATTTTCAGGCAACCATAACAAGTAATACATGTACGAATAATGGTGGAGGTTTAAGCTTTGCAAACAACTGTACTACATTAATGCTAACAGCAACCGACAATATTATTTCAAATAATAGCGATAATGGAATTGCTGTAATCGGAACAACGGTAACGACAGGAAATATCACCATATCTGACAACCAAATTACACAACATACAGGTTCTGGATGTGGAATTACTTTTGCTCACTCAGGCACTGAGTTGAATGCAATAATAACAGGTAATAATATCAGTGATAATAGAGGATCTGGAATCTTACTCTATTCTTCAACTGGTATTGAAAATGTAAGCTTGAATATTGAAAATAATATGGTCAACAACAATCAAAATATAGGATCAAATGCTACTGGTGGTATAGATATTGAACAATACACAAATTTATCTATGTTCTTGACCAACAATAATTTATCAAGTAATAATACAAGTGGATTATATGTAGGTTCTACACTGTCTACTCCATTTGTTGACTTACAAATGAAAGGCAACTCAAGTGATAATGGGTATACCTTATCAAATCCTGGTGATGGAGAGTTTAACTTGGCACCATGCAACGTTGAGATCGTCAATAGTGGTATAATTACGACAAGTGGAACTATAACACCAGTTCAATCGTGTCCTGATGATCAACCATGCACTTAAAAAATTACCACGAAAGGATTACTTGATTATTGAACAAGTAATCCTTTCGTAATAAAAACTACATAACCAAAATTTAAAGTAATAGCCCTTGACGTTAGTCCAGGGCTTTAAAAAATGAAAACGGCCATGTATCAAGTGGCTTGAAAGACCCAAGTTTTTCTGACCTGGGTAATAATTCTATCGAATTATAAAATCTTAATTATTTGATGCGGCACTCATTAATAATGCATAATCCCAAACATATTTAACGCTCGATACGATAACATCAGGATTTTCTAATGGCACACGATGAGAACAGCCAGATGGGGTCCATAATTCTTTAAAAGAACAAGATGATCGGCTCAACTGCTGTTCTTTATGTTTTTTACAAGTATCAATAAATAAATTTTGCGTTGCTTTATCAAAGTCATGCAAGTTGCCACATCCATATGCACTGACATCTTCAAAATTGTCCGCAATAATTACTATAAGAGGAATATTTCCAAAGAAACGACAGCTATTTTTTACTTGATTTAAACTTTCATATACATTTTCAATCTCATTATATAATGTTAAAAAATATGATTGCCTAAAAATATTATGAAGTCGCTCATCAATAAAATCTATTGGATAACTTATTTCATTTTTTAATTTATTTCTTTCTGTTTCTTGTCCAATCTTTGCTAGTATCTGAACGGGAATATAACGTACTAAGGATAATTTATACCTTTGCCATTCCCATGATTCTATCATTTTTTTTGGCATATCGATTAACATGTCTTCATGAACAGATTCAATTAAAACCATGCCCACAACTTGCTCTGGATACGTTGCGCAATATAACTGCGTACAAAGCCCTCCAAAAGAATGACCTACAAGAATATATGGACCTGGAATGTTAGCTGTTTTTAATAATAAATGCAAATCTTTGACAATGTTTGCAGCAGTCCTTGGCGCTAAGCTTCTTGAACTAAAACCTAACCCAGCTCTGTCATAGCTACAGCTATATATTTCATGCTCAATTAATTTTTTTTGAATAATATTCCAATATGAACTCTCGCAGTGAAGACCATGTTCAAAAATAACAGTAGGTCCTTTTCCTTTAAATTTTTCCCCAATAGGCCTATAATGCAATCTTGATGAACCAATATCTACCATGGTAATATTTGGATCATACTGTTCTGCACAAATAAGTAATTGCCAATGCATTGCTATAACTATTATTTTCGCTATACACAACAATTTTAATCTCATATACATTTCCTATGCATGCAATTATTTTTTATCTTTATAAATGGAGTCAAAAAAGTATTTTAGCTAAGCTGGGTGAACCAAATTTACATGTGTACAAAAACCTACGATATCGCTTTGCTCATCTTGGCAAACAGTTGCGGCAAAAGAAAAGCTGTAGAACAATGCTATGTTTCCATACCATTATCCTACAGCTTCATTAAAATACATGCACTATAAAATTTCTAGATAGAAAATTTATCATCCGAAATAAAAATGCTACTAAACTCTTTTGCAACATCTTTGAGCATCGCTATATTTTCTGCTGAAATATCTTTTGTTGTTCTTATCTGTGTATAAATAGTTTCATAAACAGATTCTACATAACTTACAAATTGACGAATGAAAAGTTGAACATCTTTTAATGCAATTCTTTTCAAAAAGCCTTCTTTTAATAAAAACAAGATTAATGATTCATCAATAAATGAATAATGAACAAATTGACCTTGCTTTAAAATTTCAACCGCTAAAGCACCCTGCTTTAAATACATCTGAGAAACTTCATCTAACTCAGTTCCAAACTGAGCAAAACTCAAGAGTTCATGATACTGCGCAAGTTCTAAACGTAATTGACTCGTCATTTTTTTAACAGCTTTTGTTTGCGCTGCTCCACCAACACGAGAAACTGATAATTCTACGTTAACCGCAGGACGAATTCCACTGTTAAAAAGTTGTGTGTCTAAGAAAATTTGCCCATCAGTAATCGAAATTAAGTTTGTTGGAATGTAAGCAGTGATATCATCACTTTGAATCTGAATGATTGGCAATGCAGTCATAGAACCACCACTTAACAATCTACCAGATCGTTCTAACAAACGAGAATGTAAATAGAATACGTCACCAGGATACGCTTCACGACCTGGAGCTCGACGCATTAACAATGACATTTCACGATATGCAATAGCATGATTACTTAAATCATCATAAATAATTAAAACATCTTTACCTTGTTGCATAAAATATTCACCAATAGCTGTTCCTGAATAAGGAACAAGATATTGATTTAATACCGCTTCACTTGAATCTGCGTTAACAACAACGGTATATTCAAGCGCACCTTGTTCTTCAAGTAAACGTACTAAACGAGCAATGTTTCCTTGACGTTGGCCAATAGAAACATATACACAAATAACATCTTTACCTTTTTGATTTAAAATAGCATCAATTGCAACGGCTGTTTTACCAGTACTTCTATTACCAATAATAAGTTCTCGTTGCCCTTTTCCTATAGGAAACAATGCATCAATAACCATAATTCCAGTTGGCATCGATTCTGTAATAGGAGTTCGATCAATAATTGATGGAATTTGTGCTTCTACGGGCATATATGCATCTGGTGTAATATCGCCAAGAGCATCAATTGGCTCTCCTAATGCGTTAACAACACGTCCAAGCATTTGATTTCCTGCAGGAATACTTACAACATGTCCTGCACGAGTTGCAACTTCTTGCTCAACAACAGCAATACTTGTTTTAAATAAAAAGACGATAACAAAATCTTCATTTAAATTTAAAACAATACCTTCGTTGCCGCCTTCAAATTTTATGAGTTCTCCGTACACAGCATTTGTTAAGCCAAAAATAGTACAAATACCATCACCAACTTGCACAACAATACCAATTTCTTCAAGATTGTGTTGAGGCCCTTGTTGAAGAGTTTTTTCAAACAAAGAAATTAAATTTATATCTTTAGATTTCATACTGCCTTTCAAGCAATTAATTCTTGTTTAAGTTTTCGTAACTGTTGCGCAATCGAATATTCCCATAAATAATTTTCTGTTTGAAGCCTAATTCCCGCAATAAGTGCTGGATTAACATGATGCCGAACATGCACATGCTGACCAGAAAGCTGCGTGAAAAAATATTTAATTTCTTCAATTTGGTTTTCTGATAAATCATCTGCTGAAATAACTTTCAAATCAACTATGTTATGTTGCATTTTATACAATGCATAAATATCACGTAATGTGTCTGCTGCTAAATTAATATGTTTATTTTTTAACAGAAGATAAAAAAGCTCTTTTAATGAAGGAAATAGATGAAATTTTTCAAAAAAAAGATCAATAAATCTTTTTTTATCAACTTCATCAATAATTGATAATGATAAATAAGAAAGGAGACTTTGATGCTCTGATAAAAATTGAGCAGCTCTCCACATACTACAAAATTCTTCGTAGGTATGTTGTTTGCCACAAACATTTAAATAGGCCTGAGCATATTTTTTAGCAATATCTGACCGAGAAAAACCAATCATAATTGCTCTTTCATACCATCAATTAAATCTTGGGTATATTTTTTTTGAAACTCAGCTGCCTGATACTTTAGCTGTAACTGCTCAGTTACTTGAGCTAAAATATACGGTAACTGTTCTTTGATTGCAAGTTCATTCATAATCACTTGTGATCGTATTATAAAACGGTCTTGTAATGATTGTTCAATCTTTTTTTGTTCAGCTAATCGTTGAGATCGATCTTGTTGGCATTTTTTTTCCCATGCCAAAAATTTGTCTTGCATCAGCTCAAATTGCTGTTCTTGCGTATCAATTTCTTTTAAAATTACCTGGTAATCAGCTATAACTTCTTGACGATCATGCTTAAGTGATTGAATAAAAATATCATATAGCTCTATCATTTTTACAACTGCAGGTATAATTAAACGCTGAATTGCATAATAAAATACGGTAATAAGAACAAAAAAATTAAGAACTTGAAATATAAAATTTAAAAAGATCATTTACGTACCTGTGATAAATTTTCAACTAAAAAAGTTTCAGTTTGCTCTCTATTGTTTTTTGATATTTCAATGTGATCGACATGATACAATATTGATTGACCCTTAAGTTTATGTAAATGAGTCTCTACTGCATCTGCAGGAACCATATTCATCAACGACTCTTTCATCATAAGCTGCCGTTGACGATACGTTTTTTCTAAAGAAACTTTTACGCCTTGCTCTTGCTCTAAATCTTTATACAGTTTTTTTTCAAACAGCTCTTGTTCATCTAATATTTTATAAGCAGGAGCAAATAAATATCTATATAAAAAAAAGTATGCAATACCAAATTGCCCTATTTGAAAAAAAAGCATGATATTAATATCCATAGAACAAGAATCCTTTAAATCTTAAGCGAACTTAGCTACGTTTATGCTCCAAATGAAGTACCAGCACTCCATAAAAGAATTGCAATAATTAATGCGTAAATAGCTGATGTTTCAACCATCGACATCGCAATAATAAGCATCATACGAACTTTTGTATAGCTTTCTGGATTTTTTCCTACTGCATCACATGCAGCTTTTCCAATCATGCCTTGACCAAGTGCTGGTCCAAAACTGCCCACACCCATTACAATGGCTGCTCCAAGGAATGCTGCTGCTTGAGCATAAGTATTATAATTAGCGTCCATAATGTTCCTCTATGTTACTTAGGTTATAACTTACAAAGTCAATGATAAATCTTTATGTATTGGTAGATCAAGATTACAGTCAAAAGCAAAGAAATCAACAATCTGTTGTGCATATTTTTTACAAAGCTCAGGATTATCTTCAAAATCTTGCGTACAATCCAGAATTAATACTGGCACGTTTGCAATATAATCATCAACGCCTTGCTTATGAATAAGCCAATTTTCATGTTTATCGTGCAGTGAACTTAAATAATTTAAGGGTACTGCAGACTCTTCTGATCGAGCTCGTTTTAAAAGTCGTTTATAACAAACTTCTGGTGGCGTTTGTAAATAGATGAAACCTGAAGGTTTTTTTGTATAATGCGTTACAAACCATGCCCACCAATCTTTATATAACTTCCATTCAAGTGAAGTCATAGTTCCCATCTCAAATGCATTCTTTGCAAAACAGTATCGATCTGAATAAACAGATCGTTCTAAAATTTGTAATGGCGTTGTTGTTGTTTTATCAGCTTGCTCTTGCGCCATAATGCGCGTGATAAATGCATATGATTGAAATGTATAAGCCCAGCGATTACTATCTTTATAAAAAGAATCTAATAAATTTTCACCGCCAACATTTTGCCATTGCTCATGTGGCTCATAGACAACTTGAACATCTAGTAAATCATTAATCAAACGTAAAAACGTTGATTTACCTGCTCCAATATTGCCTTCGACGATAATTGCTTTTGATTCTCTTACCATAAAGTGCCCAAGGTTTATGTATCTTACAAAATATAATAATTTTATAAGCTTTATTCTTCTAATTTTTTATTTATTATACTACTTATAGAAATAAAAAAAATCAAAATTTCAAATTTAATTTCAATTCAATATAATGGCTTGGTTATCATATAAATTCAGCTGTTTTGAGTAATATCAAATTATAGAGTATACTTGAAGCTTGAATATTGACTCAATGAACTTTTTTAAGCAATTCTTACGAAAGATTATAAAAAAAATTATGAAAAAAATATCAGTTATATTGGCTATTGGCTTCATATTTTACAGCCCTTCTATATATCTTACAGCAAATGTAGATACTAACAGTTTTTATTTTAACGACGATGATGACTTTGATTTTGATGATTTTGGAAGCAGCAGCGATCTTAATATCAGCAAAGATGACCTGCTTAAATATATTCCTCCCGTACAAAAACGCTCAATTACAAGCAATACTAACGATTGGGCAAATGCTCTTCTTGCTTTACAACTTTCTGGTAATGAGATTATTTTAAACCAATCATTATACCAACGAACGAATCCAATACGAACTCGAACAATTTTAGATTATCCTTTTGCATTAACCTATGGATTTGATGCGCAAGGTAAAAATATAGCCTCACTTGATTTATATGCTAACATTGCATGGCCTAAAAACTTTACACAATCATCACAATTTCTGAGCAGTTATTTAAATACAGAAAATCAAGATATTCTGGATATATTAGACAACATCACTGAACAATTCATGATAGAAAATGCACTTGATTTTGGAGAAACATTTGCTCTTTTATCACCAGGTAAAGTTGTTGAAATTCGTGCTGGTGGTCTATTACAAACTCATTTTTCTCGTGATAAATGGAATATAAACCTTCAGTTACCAGTTCAATATGTAGCACGCGCTTTTTATCTGACTCCAGCAGAAAAAGATCTTTTAATGAATAGCCCACTTGCTTCATCATTTGAAACTGAAAACAATATTTCAGAATCTCAATTTTATTACGAAAATTTCTTTGTTGATCAGCTGGGTATTGGTGATTTTAAAATTAAAGCAATGTACCAAGTCCAACAATCGCCTCATTTTGATGTCAACATTGGTGGATTCATCATCCTTCCTGTTGCAACTGCTATTCAAAAAGGAGTTATTGGCACATGGCTTGAGCAAAATAATAACCGTGCTTATTTAGATTTGCGAACAATCAATCCTGATGGATCAGTTCCATTAACAGGAAAAAATCAAGATGACATTACGAACTTTTTTATGGGTGCAATTAACAAGCTTAACTCAAATATTTTATACCCTCTTCTTGGAAACAATGGTCACGTTGTAACAGCTTTTAGTTGTAATACTGACTGGTACTTTGCTCAAAACTGGAAATTTTGTGGAGATTATTCATTTGAAATCCCATTACGCGCTCATGAACAACGCTTCTATAAAGCTGTACAATCAAATACTGATTTTGAAAATCAATTTAATACACTTGCAAATAACTATAACACTAGTTTTGATGATTCTGATGCAAATGCCCTTGTGCTTTTTGCGAATCAAAAAATTCAAGATATGTTCTTTCCATTTGTATATAACACACTTGTATGGCCTGGCCTTATTGTTAATAGCACCAATCAGTTTGTTGTAAGCCATGATTATTGGGGCGTTCAATTTGGAAGTAATTTTTGGTACCAGGCAAAAGAACAAATCACTGCTCCAATTGCTCCTAGAAACTACGATATTTCTGTTGTTCCTGCATCAAGTGCAGCTCAAGGAAAAGTCTTTGGTAAATTTAATTATAACTTTGATTGTCAAAACAATTCCTGGTCATTATCAGCATATACTGATATAACTGTATGGAATTCTGGCATTGGAAATGATTACACTATTTGCATCAGCTTAGACTGTAAATTTTAAAAAAATATTTAGGAAATAAAAACATGAAAAAAGTTTCTATTCTTGCTTGCCTTCTTTTTTTACACTCGAGTTACACTCATACAGAAATAAAATTAAATAGCCCTATGCTTCGTATTGCTGACAACTCTGGTAGATTTAATGCTTATATTGTTGATATTTTACTGACTCGATCAGATATTATAGCTCTTATTCATGGTAAAAAAGAATGGAACGGTTCAGTTATTAAATTTGCAATGCATGAAAACAAAAAAATCAGCTTAGATGTTTATTTACGTCGTCCTGAAATTATTTTTGGTGCAACTTTTGTTACAATTTCACCAGACCATGAATCACTCCCATCTTTTATTACTTCTGATCAAAAAAAATTAGTCGATAACTATCTAGCAACCGTAAAAAATAAATCTTTATATGAACGACAAATGAATTCAACACTTGAAGGTGTTTTTACAGGTTCTCATGTCATCAATCCTGTAAGTAAAGAACTTTTGCCTGTCTATATCTCTGATTATGCAATTGAATGTTTTGATAGTCGCCATAGTAAAACACGCATCGGCATCCCAGCACACAATAGTAAAGACTTTGATTTTGCTAAGTTTCATAAACTTCCTATAAAAATTGTAGTTGCACCTCCAGCAAAAGAAAGTGACTCTACAACGACAACAAATCTTGCTGACAAAGCAAATTCATTAAAAGAAGCATACCTTGGTGAATATAGAGAATGCACTATTGTTAATAGCGGTCAATTAGACACTTTATCGTTAAAAGATGCTGCAAATAAAGTTATTGAATATATAGAAGCTAACAATTTAGGCAAAGCTCATAAAGAATTTTTAAAATATTTTTATAATAACCAATATTACTCAATTAAAGATATTGTAAAAATTGAATCAGCTTTACATAAAAATCCAACTCAATCACAAGCTATTATTGATCAAAAAAATATTTTACGAACTATATTAGTTTCTGCTCAAGCTGATTTTTTAGAGATCGTAGAAAAATTTATAGTTAACATAAAAAATATAAAGTCTTTAATGATAGCTTTAATCGAAGAATCATGCACATTGCGAAACAATCCTGATTGCTACCTTTTAAGATGGTGTCATTTTACCAGCGATGAAAGCGAAAAAGATATTTTCCGTCGTGATATTACAAGCGTAAAACATCTTGCTATTTTTTGTCATGATCTTGTAAATTTTTTAGATGATTTAGCTCATAGTTGTCCAAATGCATTACATAACATTTACCAATAATTTATGACTGAAGATGAAATATTTGGTCTGATAGACCGTTTCGTATATCAAAACGCTGAAACAGGTTTTGCTATCTTAATTTTAAAAACAAAAGAAAAGTTGCCGGTGACTGTTACCGGCAACTTTGTTAATATTCACGAAGGCCAAGAACTGTACGTTAAAGGTGCATGGGTTTATAATCAAAAATTTGGCAAACAGTTTCAATCTACTAGTTACTATTCAAAACTTCCCAACAACATTGCAGGTCTTAAAAAATATCTGGGCTCTGGCCTGATTAAAGGTATTGGAAAGAGCTATGCAGATAAAATCGTTAATCACTTTAAAGAAAAAACTTTAATGATTATTGATTCGATGCCTCATAGACTTTCTGAAATTCCAGGAATTGGTAGTAAGCGAGTTGAACAGATTACTCAATCATGGTCAGATCAAAAATATATTGCAGAGATTATGATCTTCTTGCAAGACAAAGGTGTTACGACAACCTACGCAACAAAAATTTATAAAAAATACAAAAATAACTCAATTCCTCTTTTAACTGAAGACCCATACCGCCTCATTTATGATATTTGGGGCATTGGTTTTAAAACAGCAGATATGATAGCGCAAAATCTTGGTTTTGAATTATCATCAGTTAAACGAGTTAAAGCTGGAATTCTTTTTAATCTTCATGAAGCTACAAAACAAGGCCACTTGTATCAAGAGCTTTCTACACTGAAAAATAGCACGTTTCATCTTTTAGATTTACATGCTGATCTCCATGCAGCTCAGATGAAACACGCACTGCATCAACTCCATGATGAAGAAAAAATTAAATTAATTACCTATAATAATGAACATTTTTTAACAACAACTGCTTTTTATTTTTCAGAGAAAAGTCTTGCAACCAAGATTCAAGCAATTGTTGAATATCCATCTCCTCATACTTTCAACATGAACACGTTGTATAAAAAATTACAAGAACATCAACATATTCAACTCAATGAACAACAACAACTTGGGGTACTTGGAACTTTTCAACATAAAATATCAGTAATTACTGGTGGGCCTGGAACAGGTAAAACAACCGTAATAAAAGCGCTTTTAACGTTACTTGAACAAGAGAACATGCGCTATAAATTGGCAGCTCCGACAGGCCGTGCAGCAAAAAAAATGATGGAAGGAACTGGCAGACCTGCGACGACTATTCATCGTCTTTTAGAAGTTGACCCTGCAAATATGCAGTTTAAGCATAATGATCAAAATGCGCTTGAAGTTGATTTTTTAATTATTGATGAAGCGTCGATGATCGATATTTTTTTAGCTCTAGCAATTATTAAAGCAACTCCACTGCCTGCACATATTATTTTTATTGGTGACATTCATCAATTACCATCAGTTGGGCCAGGAAACTTTTTACATGATTTAATTGCAAGCAAGAAAGCTCCAACAACAACGCTCTCACAAATTTTCCGCCAAGCTCAAAACAGCATGATTATCACCAATGCATATAAAATCAATCAAGGGGAAATGCCTTCAACTGATTTACCTGATTGCAAAAAAGATTTTTATTTTATTAAAGAAGATAATCCAGAAAATGTTATGGGCCACATCAAAACAATATTACTTGAAAAGCTTCCTCGCCATCATATTAACAGCTCTCAAGCAATTATTTTATCACCTATGCATAAAGGTGCAGTTGGAACGCAGCAACTTAATCATGACTTGCAACTGCTATTAAATCCTGAACAAAAAGCATCGTTAACCTATGCTGGAACAACATTTAAACTTCATGATAGAGTCATGCAGATAAAAAATAATTATGATAAGAAAGTTTTTAATGGCGATGTTGGCGTTATTGATACAATTGATCCAGAAGAAAAAATAGTTTCAATTTCTTTTGATTACACCAATGCGGTATATTCTTTTGATGAACTTAATGAACTATCACTTGCGTATGCTTTAACAATTCACAAAAGCCAAGGTTCAGAATACGAAGCAGTTATTATACCAATTTTCATGCAACATTTTACACTCTTACAACGCAATCTTATTTATACTGCAATAACACGTGCTAAGAAATTATGTTTCTTTATTGGGCAACCAAAAGCTGTCGCTATGGCAGTTAAAAATAATAAAACAATTGAACGTCTCAGCTTTTTAAATCGTTTTTTAACTGAAGATATAGCATGTCGATAAAAAAAATAATACAGTATGTATGCCTTGCGGTCATAGCAATGCAGTCACCTATACTGGTAAGTAAACAAAATCTATTTACGATTATGATAGACCCTGCTGGAGATGCAAAACATACTGGCCGATTAATTCAAGATACACTTGAACGTGGCATATCATTACAATGCGCAGAAGAACTTAAAAAAGTGATTATGCAAAGAAATAGTAACATTCGTGTGATTTTAACACGAGTTCCTGGAGAGACAATACAACCATTACAAAATGCATCATTTGCTAATAGGTTACAAGTCGATTTTTATATGAGTATATATTTTTATGAAGAACAAAACACCCCTGCCTATATTACACTGTACCACTATCTTGAAAACCCAATAAACGACTATTGGTACAAACCACTCCAACTTTGTTTTTATCAAACAAATCAAGCACATCTCATGCATCTTGCAACAACAAAAAAATGGGGTATTGCGATGCTGGATGTTTTACAAAACAAACAGTCACAAAAATACTTTCAGCCTCTTGGGTTTTTTGGCATTCCATTTCAGCCACTTGTTGGAGTTCAAGCGCCAGCAATTGCAGTTGAAATTGGATTAAAAAACAAACAAGATTGGCGCCATGTTATTGAGCCATTAGTTCAAGCGATAGAAAGAATCATACAATGAAATATTTTACAACTGCTTGCCTTGTTATAGTTTCATGTATTGCTGGAGTTATTCTCTATGCATATCAAAAAGAATGGATCATTATAGTACCTCCATATCAGACAGCTGTTTACCAGCCTGAAGATACTGATGAACATCTCGAGCACCGCACGATTTCATTATTTTTCTTTAAACATCATCAATGGTCTAAAGAAGATATCACAATTATCTGGTCATCAGATGCATCATACAATGTAAAAACTATTTTAAATAGTTGGTTTATGCTCCTGGAAGACGAAAAAATTATCGATAAAGATATCCAAGTCGTATCAGCAATTATATCACCTGCAAAAGAACTTTTTATATCACTCAGCAAAGAACCTTTTAATAAACAAGATGCAACCTATATAAAGCTAATGATTGTACAAGGTTTACTTAAAACACTGTATGAAAATAAAGTGCCCGTACAATCTGTACGTTTTTTAATTCATCACCAGCCGCTTCTTGATGATCATTTAAATTTTTCAATTTCATGGCCGTTATCTGGCTTTTTATAAAAAAAGGTGTTTATGTAGACTTTTACAAGTTACCTAAACACCCCATTACATCACTGTATGTTAATTTGATTGTTTATTGTTAAGTAGATGTTGTAATTCTATAGATGATATGATTCCTTTTTTGCGCAATAAATCGACAATACAGATAATATCTGACTTGTTCTCTGAAATATAAATGAACGTTTTTATATAACAATCTTTTAATATAAGTTCAATTTGTTGATGTATTACATTTTCATCAAGTTCATCTTGATCCTTAATTAAAAGCCTTGCTGCTGTGCGAGCTTGCTCTAAATCACTAAAAGCTCCATTTCGCTCTAATAAATCTAAAAATCCAGCATCCATATCATCAAATATTATTTGTGTAGGAAATCCAAATACTTGCTCACTAACTCCTCCCGCTAAATACATCATAATATCATGCTCTAATTGAAGATCATTTTGAGTTATATCTTTGTAATGTTCTTGCATAGAAACCATTCCATTATAAAAAATTCTTGGTAGAACTGTAACATATGAAACTGATCTTCCTGTATCTTTTTTCATTGCAAGTAATGTATGCCCAGCCTCATGATACATAGTTAATTCATTGTCTCTATATACTAATTTTTTTAAGTTTAAAATCCATTGAAAATCATTTTTTTTGTGAGCCAATGCCTGATACAGATGTTTTAAATCTATAGAATCTGAATTATCTTTCAATGCAATATGCTGAGCATTGTGTATAAAATCTATATAATTGACTAATGAAAAAGGTTGCTCACTATAAAATTCAAGCATTAAATTATATACCATAGAAGCATCTATATGATCTGCAAATTTTATATGCTGAAAAACATTTTCAAGATATTTTTTAGTATCATCATCACTCAAATCAGCTTCATTTTTTAATAAATACATTTGATTTTTGTCATCATTACTTACGTTAAACGCATCAACAAGTCGTTCATCCAGGAAAATTATATGTCCTGATTCTTGTAAATGCTGAATTTTTTGTAAAAAGTAATTTTGCAATAGAATTTGTTCAGACTCCAAAGTAGCTCCATCATTCATGGTATCTGACATAATAAGACAAGGTGTAATCGACTGTGCTTTTTCAAAAACTTTATCTATTCGCTTTTTTCTATTATCAAAAAAAATTCCTTTATCTATTAATTTTGCTGTTTGCACACGAATAATAGAACAATTTATATCATTCTGTAATAATGGATTAAAAAATCGTTGCTCTGCAACTGGAGATGTTTTTTTACTTGTATTTTTATGATAATTTGTAACAGAATGAGAAACTGTATAAACATCTGTTTTCATATTATCGGTTAACTGCAACGTACCTATTACTCCTAAATATGCGCATGCCGAGAATGCTACTTTATTAAAAGCTCCTGCTTGCACTTGGTCACATGGATAACCAAAAAATCTAATTAATAGCAATATTATAAAGCATTGATAAATCTTCATATATTTTTAACCTTCACTGAAACATTTAAATAGGTGTTTTATATAACGAGGTTGTTTCAACCAAATTTTAACTCTAAAGATTTATCCTACATTTTCTACGAAAACTCCGGGAATTTGCTGACCAGTTAACCTCATGCACTATTTTTTAAACTAAAAAAGCGTAAAGTGGCCACCGCCACTCCTATTTTCGGAGAGGAGCGAAGCTATATCGTAGGTTTTTATCAACATGTAAATTTGGTTCACACAGCATAATAGTAACATATCTAATTTTTATATTAAAAAGGTGAATCATTTTTTAAATTACATTCTTAATTTTTAATATAATTTTTTCTACAAAATGTATTCAATTAATCATTGATTTTATATTTTATTTTTTAGTATTGTTAGAAATATAGAAAAAGGAATATATATGTTTCATAATCGATTAACGTACCAACAATTATCAGATTTTTTTCATTTGACCACTTTTATAGGGTTAGTAAACCTTTTATGTAAAGTGCTGCAAATTTATTACGTTCCTGATGCTACAAGGCTGAGCATTATCATTGATAATATAAGCAATGCTACCTTCTTTACGACAACGATTATTATTGTTGGGCTTGCTCTTAAATTTTTTCTCAAAGATTATAAAAGCTTTACAAAAAAACATAAAATTCTTGCCTTAAGTATTATGGCATGCATTGTTACGTTTATTGTATGGATTGTCATAACAAATAAAATCTTGAAATTTTACTTGTTTGCCATCAAAGATATGCATGATAAAAAAGCTGTATATCTTTTTGCTTTTATTATATGCATGCTCATTTTTGATAGTTATTATGCTTATAAAGACCATAGCAAAATAGGCGAGGCTGCTCTTATTAAAAGTATATTTAAAAGTTTTAGACTTTTACTCTATAAATATTTAGTAATAGGTCTTTCGTATGCAGGGCTTTTGCACATGACAGAATTACATAGATTTGCAGAAACAAGTGTCCCTATTATACAATATACAACGCTGTGGTTTGCATCTGTTTTAGGATTACTACTCGTATCAATTTGGACCATATATTTTTTATATTATGTGCTAAAAAATATATTATATCATCAAGACAAATAATAAATTACCTAGATTGAGTGAATCAAATTTTTACAAGAGAGTTTTCCCCTCCCTTTTCTGTGAAAACTCCGCGAATTTGCTTGCCAGTGTGCCTGATGCACTATTTTTTAAACTAAAAAAGCGTAAAGTTGCAGTCGCTGCTATGCTTGCAAAGATAAGCGTAGCGATATCGCAGGCTTGTATTTTAATTTTTAAGTTTGCTTTACACAGCCTAAATAATTAATGTTACTATAAAAAAGGAAAGTTATATGTTTCAAAATTCAATAAAAAATATGAGTAATGAATCTAAAGGAATGCTTGCTTCTATTTTAGGACTGATTTTAATTTTAGGTACCCTTGGAAAATTACAAATACTGCAAAGTATCTTAAACTCAATTATGTTGCTCACTGGTCTTGCTCTTCTCTTTTGGGGGATTAACGTCAGCAACAGTTATAAAAAAATAACAACGTATCTTCATAAGAAAAAATAAACTTTATCAATTTATAAAAAAGGCGCTCTTGATTATGAACAATCAAGAGCGCCTTTTTTATCTCAAAATAATACTATTTCATCGTAATTTGCATAACAGGCTGAGCAACAGAAATTCCATGTGCTTTTAAGTGTATGACAATCGCTAGACGAATATCACTTGCAATTTTCCATTGATTAAGAGTATTTGTAGAACTAATATAGCCTCGCACCATAAAGGTATATCCCTTATCGTTAAAATCATCTAAACGAATTAGTGGTTCAGGTACTTTTAATACATCATGATTTTCATCAAGCACTTGGTGTAAAATATTCTTAACTTGCTCTGGATCGCTATCAAACGGCACAGAAAAAACAATATCATCAAAAGCAATATACCCGCGAGTATAATTCCAATTATAAATAGGTGATTTTAAGATTTGTGAGTTAGGAACTACAATTGTTACTGAATTTTTTCTGCGTAAAATTACAGCACGTGGTCCGATTTTTTTTACAACACCCAAAACATGGTCATCAATTTTAATAAAATCACCTACTTTAACTTGTCGTTGCACTAATATAAAAAAGTAAGCTACAACGTCGGCAAATAGATCTTTAAACGTCCAACCAAAAGTTACTAACCCGATCCCTAAAATATAGCCTACTAAAAAGCCTAAGCCCTCTAATTCAAGCATAATAAAAATAGTTGCGCTCATAATAACATAACGAGAGATTGTCATAACCGTATCTTGCACACCAGGATCTACATACTGAATGTCAAATACTCTTTGTAGCACATACCGTCTAAATAAAAATGCTAAAAAAGCACCAATTATTGGAGAAAATAATAATCGAATACAACCTGCAACTCGAATAAATTCTAATTTAGAGCCTGCAGAACCATAATAAATATGATAATTTAAAAATTTATCTATTTGATCTAAGGCTATTGGGTAACCCCAAATTTGAGCGATTAAAAGAATTGTTAACGCTATAAATAAAAAGAATAAAATAACAACAAATATTGCATACCATGTTTTAGCGTAATCAAATCGTTCTTTTTTGACAAATTCACCAGTATCTTTAAAAAATATCAGTGACGATATTGTTTTAATTGCATTGTGAATCAAATACATGGTTGCAAGTAAAATAAGAGTCATGGTGATATTTAAAATCATGTACCACATTAAATGACCGTAACCTCCAAGATATGGGTCACTTAAAATCAACATAACAATGCAAAATAGTGATAAAATATAATAGTATCTATCAACTAATTTTGAAAACTCTTCAAAATATATATTTGTTTTTGGAATTAAATTTAACAGTTCATCTTTTTCGATTGAAAAAACAACTGAAATAAAAATCACGACATGGTATAACCGAAGCAAAATAATAGGAAACTCTGACTGCTGATACATCATGACGAGCATGAACATTTTTCTAAAAAATAAAATTGTAATAGTCGAAATTGAAAAAAATGAAAATATCCATCGAAATCGATTTTGAAACGATTCGCCCAAAAGTAAATATCCAATAGATTTATTAAAATCTAATAGATAAACCAAAAATGATCGTGATAAATAGGTTAAAAGGACAATAGAAAATGCATAAAACATCAAAACAAAGACGATCGAGTAATGACAAATACTCAATGACATAAAGAGTAAAATCCATATATAAATCAACCCTAAATATTCTTGTATAAATCCACACAGAACAGCGAACATTCTACTCAATAAAAAAATGTTATGCATGTCTGGACTGATCTGCATAAATGAATTATATAAAGCAGGAAGCATAATTAAAAGACACAAATAAATAATATAGAGAAAGATACCAAGTAATATATAGGTAAAAAACTGTGATGTAGAGGTTGTAATAAAATTATAAGCATCATCAAAGAAATTGAAATGAATGATATAATCTTGCACCATTCCGTAAATATTATGAACAAAGGTAATGAGATTTGGAATAATTTCTTTAATCCCATTGAGCGTAACTGCACGGTTTGATCGATGCCAAACGCCAATTAAATCAAGCTCTTGTAGCATAAAATTCGTCAGGATCAGCGATTCTTCTTTCAACTCAATTAACGATGCATACTGCTCACTTAATTTAAGATAGACATCTGCCTGGCGCTCAACAGCTTTTAATGATTTTGTTAGTAAAGTTATACTTTCATTATACTTTCTTTGATTTTCAGCAATATCATTTGATGGATACGACTTTAATCGTTCTTGATATTTTTTTATATTTTGTAATTTTTTATGCTGAGATTTTATTAACATATGCAATTCGCCTGTGCGATCTTGATATGATTTAATCATATTTTGTATAGAATTTTTCGTATCTTTATAATGATTACGTAAGGTTTCTAAATGATCATTATCATGAAATTTAGATTGAGTAATTGCATACAAAGACTGGACTGCATCTTCTAATGCTTGCGCATGAAATATTTTTGCATCTTGCATCAACAATTCAATACGAATTTTTTCAATTTTTTGATCAATAAAAGCTACATTTAAATATGCTAATGAAACAGAAATTGCTTGGAAGTCTTCTTGAATTGTATCAAATGAAACATCCCAATCTTCTACTTGACGAATGTTGGATAATGAAATTTTATAACGATCACTTAATTTTTCAAGCTCTTCTTGCATGTAAGATTTTTGATTTGCTAGATCAGTTCGATCTTTCATTAAATTAATTTTACTTGCTTGAACTTCTGACTTTATTTCATTATTTTTTTGCTGATAAAATAACACATCCTGTTTATCAACTTTCATGCGACGTCGAACTTGCACTAAACTTGCTTCTAGTTTAATTTTTTTCTGCGCAGTAACAAACATCTGGGATGTTATAAATTCAACGCTTCTGACATGCTCTTCAACACGTAAAGCATCTAATTCACGTTCTTGCATCAGCACTTCTTTTTCAAGATTGTATAATGCTACCTGATTTTTGACATCAGCATGATTTGATTTTTTTAATGATTCTATGTAATCATTAATAGCTTTTATTTCTTTATCTTTTGTTGTAATAAAATTTTCAGAACGAGCAACAACCGATTCTTCATTTTCTTTTTTAATTTGTAAACGAGATAAAGCTTCTTGCTCAAGCATAATTTTATGAGTTAAAATCTGTAAATCAGAAAATGCATATAAAGATTTTTCTTCTATCTCATCATTTGGCTCATCAAGAGATTGAAAATATTTATCAAGATATTCAATGTGCTGTTTCATATATTCAGCTATTTGCTGACGAGTTTCACGAACATCAGGAAGAAGTTGATATTTATTATTTAATAAATTAAGTTTTTTTGATAAATATTCATTATTCCCATTGGCAGGAGTTGTCTTTAAATTATCTATCTCTTTTTTTACCAAAATCATCTGCTTTTCGATTGCATCTGATTGTAACTTTGATTTTTCAAGTAATGCTTTATATTCAACTTTTAACGTTTCAAGCATATTTTGTTTTTGGGCTGCATCTTCACCAATAAAAAACTTTAGGCCAGTATTTGGCATAACTGAATCTTTTAAAGCATCAAAACCAACAGGTTGCAAATGAAGTGCAAATCCAGAAACAGAACTCATCAACAAACAGAATAATGCTTTATGCATATATTTTTTCATAACAATCCTTACTCACTACTCTTCAATTTTTTTATGTATAATGAACAACAACTATAACGAGCATACTATGATGCTTCATGCGATGCATGGTATTTATTGTCATAGCGTATCTTGCTACTATAATACAAGAATTATTATGGTAAATAATACATATATTTACCATAAGTTGCGACCTTAATATTTTAAATTTTAACAGACGCTTTATACATGAGCTTGTGCGAATTAAATTTTATAGAGATTGTTCTGGCCTACGTTTTTATATTTGATCACTCGACCAGCAATAATGAAGTGCTTTATAAAGAATTTGATCAATATTATCAATATCAACTCGATAACCTTGCACAACAATTTGATACAGTAATCTGTCTTCAGGAAATATTCCTAAATACAAAAAGAGCTTTAATAGATGTATTTTTTTTTGCTCACTAGTAACTGATTCTAAATTTTGATAAATCTCAAGAATTAAAGTGAAAATATCTTGCATCATAATTTGCCATGGTGCAAAATTTAAACATATTTTTAAAATGTCATGCACAAAATAAAGGTCATAGGTATCAGGATTAAATGGAATAAAATAAACATCAAGAAAATCGCACTGATAGGATGATTCTTTCTTTTTTATATCACAAAAAATTAATGATCCATTACAAAGTTTTGATGCTTCATGTTTTTCCGTAATAAATAAATTTATTTTTCCAAACTGCTCGTGCAAAATCGTAACTTTATTTTTCTTGGGAAACCAGTTTTTTAAAACAATTGCATGACTGATCAAAAAATGCTCCATGATAAAAATATTTGTTGTTATGATTGTACAATTTTAGCATAATCGGTACTATTACAAAAATATAATTTTAAAATTAAAATAATCACACTGTATGGAAGGTAAATTGGTATGAAATTTTTATACGTTATTGCTTGCTGCATGTTATTTTTTTTACCTAATTTGTGCCATGCATCTGAAATTGAAACAAAAAATTCAATCTCAGATTCTGATTGGCTTATTGCTGATAAAGAAGGCAATTCAGAAGAAGTAGAAAAACCTGCCCCAGCAGTCCATGAAGATCAAGAATTTAACCCAGATGCGCACATTATTGCAGAAGTTGATGCAATAGCAAAGTCTATGTGTGATGATGCTCTTGCAATCTGGAGCTCTGTTCTATCTTTATTTACCGATGATGATAATCTATAAAACTTTACAATAGTTAATTTTGTAAAAGCTTTTGTCAAAAATCTCTGGCACCATTTCTATAATTGAAAAGTTTTGAATATAATAAATTTACAAACATCACTATTAATTCATTTCGATAGCAAATAATAGATTTTAATTAGTAAAATAGGTATTCTAAAAGAAACATAATTTTTTAGAGTACCTAGAATTTTTATCAAATAAGGAAAACTTAGACGATGGATCAATCAAAGATACGTAACGTTGCTATTATAGCACACGTTGATCACGGTAAAACAACTATGGTTGACGAAATATTCAAGCAAAGTGATTCTATGCAAGCGCATCATGTTATTGAAGAGCGTTTGATGGATTCAATTGATCTTGAAAAAGAGCGTGGAATTACCATTAAATCAAAAAATGGTTCTTGCATGTACAAAGACTATTTTATTAACATCATCGACACACCTGGTCACGCTGACTTTGGTGGAGAAGTTGAACGCGTGCTTAAAATGGCTGACGGTGTTCTTTTCCTTGTTGATGCTGCAGAAGGCCCAATGCCTCAGTCTTTCTTCGTATTGAAAAAAGCTGTTGCATTAAACTTACCTGTAGTTGTTGTTGTAAACAAAATCGACAAAGAAACAGCTCGTATTGAATGGGTTATTGACCAAGTTTTCGATCTTCTTGTAGGTCTTAATGCTCCTGATGAAATCTTAGATTTCAAAGTTGTATACGCATCAGCAAGAAACGGTTGGGCAACAACTGACTATAACGTTAAAACTGATAACATCAAAGCTATTTTTGAAGCGATTGTAAACTACATCCCTGCACCTAAAGGTGACCCAAACGGTCCTTTCCAAATGCTTGTAAGTTCAATTGATCATTCAGCTTTCATGGGTCGTTTAGCAATTGGTAAAGTTACTTCTGGTTCAATAGCTTTAGCTAACAGCGTAGTTGCTGCATCAGAAAACTTTATGAGTCAGCCTATCCGTGTAACAAAATTATACAGATTTGAACGTAATAAACATATGGAAATCGAAACAGCTTCAGTTGGTGAAATCATCGCTGTTGCAGGTTTTAAAGATATTTTAGTAGGTCAAACTGTTACGAGTGCATCAAACCCAATTCCACTACCTTCATTCAAAATTGATCCACCAACAGTTGCTATTAAATTCTTACCAAACGACTCTCCATTGTCAGGTCAAGAAGGCGATTTCATTACAAGTCGTCAATTGCATGATCGTTTACACCGTGAACCACTTTCAGACATTGCTATGCAAGTTGAAGATGATGGTATCGGATTTAAAGTTTCTGGCCGTGGCGAATTACATCTTTCAATCTTTATTGAAAAATTACGTCGTGAAGGTTATGAATTCCAAGTATCTCGTCCTGAAGTAGTTTTCCAAGTTATTGATGGCAAAAAAATGGAACCGTACGAAACGGTAACTATCGACGTTGCAACTCAATACATTGGTAAAATTATTGAAGCTATGGGTACACGTAAAGGTCAAATGACTGATATGAGAGAAGATGGTCCTATGACTCGTCTTATCTATGAAATCCCAACTCGTGGTATTTTAGGATACCAAGCTGACTTCATGATGGATACTAAAGGTATGGGTATCATGAGTTCTGCTTTTGACAAATACGGTCCATACATTGGTGAAATCAGACTTCGTCAAAATGGTGTGATGATTGCTATGGAAAGTGGCAAAACAACTTCATACGCACTTGAAGGTCTTGAAGACCGTGGTGTATTGATTATGGGTTCTGGCCAAACTGTGTACGAAGGTCAAATCGTTGGTAAACATTCACGCGATAACGACTTAACAGTTAATGCTTGTAAAGGCAAAAAACTAACGAACATGCGTGCATCTGGTTCTGATGATTCAACAGCATTACAACCGCATCTACAAATGACGTTAGAACAATGTCTATCGTTCATTATGGATGATGAGTTGATCGAATTCACTCCAAAATCAATTCGCTTAAGAAAAATGATTTTAAACGAAGGTGAACGTAAACGTAGTGGTAAAAAAAGCTAAACTTTACCGTTTAATTTTTGATCAAATACAAAAGAAGGGAATCTTTACAGATTCCCTTCTTGCTTTTATATAGTAAATATACACATAAAAAATTATGCGCATGAGCCAACTCCATGAGCAGCCTATACTTCATTCTAGATCGAATTTTTTATTCACCGCTAAAATCATATACTTTTTATTTTCTGGCCATTGATTCTGCTAAATCGGCATCACTTGTAGCAGCAAGTTCAGCTAAAATATTTTCATTTGCGCCATTACTCATTAACAAGAATTTTTTCATAGCACTCAATTCCAACTTATCTCTTTTTGTAATATCACTACCATCAATTAATTTATTTAATACGATAATAATTGATGGTATAATTTTATCATTTATATCATCGCGCATAGAATTTACCTTAGAGTTTAATGACTTAAAATCTTGTGGTACTTGAGATCCTTGCATTGTATGACTGATTGCTAAAAGCATCATCGGTAAAACTATAAATTTAAACTGTTTCATAATCACTCTCCTTTTTATTTTATAAATCACAACAAAAAAACTGTAGCAAAAAGATAGTTTAAAAGTCAATAAAATTTCAATTTGAATATAAAAAAGCCGAGAGATTGCTCTACATTCGCATAAAAAATTATTCGCATGTACCATTTTCATGGTCGTCTTTATTGCATTTTCAACAAGATTCTTGCTCATTTGGCCTATCCTGTACAAAAACATTAACTTTATTCTTTGGGTAATCAAACAGTTAATGCTTGTAAAGGCAAAAAACTAACGAACATGCGTGCATCTGGTTCTAATGATTCAACAGCATTGCAACCGCATCTACAAATGACGTTAGAACAATGTCTATCGTTCATTATGGATGATGAGTTGATCGAATTCACTCCAAAATCAATTCGCTTAAGAAAAATGATTCTTAACGAAGGTGAACGTAAACGTAGTGGTAAAAAAAGCTAAACTTTACCGTTTAATTTTTGATCAAATACAAAAGAAGGGAATCTGTAAAGATTCCCTTCTTCATTACTATAGATACAAATATTTATTACGCAGGTTTATCTTGGCATGTTTTATTGTTACCGGTTGAACAATATCCTGATTGACAATCATTATTATTTCCTTTGCAGGGATGCCCGTTTTTTATTTTAGTGCTCCCCTTTTGAACCACAACCCCACTTTGATCAGAATTTTGAGCATACC
This sequence comes from Candidatus Chromulinivorax destructor, assembly GCF_003366055.1. NCBI lineage: Bacteria > Candidatus Babeliae > Candidatus Babeliales > Candidatus Chromulinivoracaceae > Candidatus Chromulinivorax > Candidatus Chromulinivorax destructor. Next base: position 489,409 of record NZ_CP025544.1, read on the forward strand.
AACAAACAGCCAAATATGCTCCCGCAATCAGAACAATTGCACTCAAAATAATTTTTAAATTTTTATTCAACATTGTACATTTCCCTTTTTATTTTTTTAGACTCATCTATATCTGACGTTACTACATCAAATATCTAAAAATGAAGTCTTTTTCAATAAACAGAGAAACCTGCAATATTACTATGCTCATTTCATGTTTTACACTAATTCTACCGCGTTATAATTTTAATAATGCTTCTGCTCAATACAAACTATTGGGATAGGTATTGCCTTAAACGTAAAAACAAAGTCAGCCTTTTGCGTGAATGAACGATACAATGTATGCTTACAAAAGATAAAAAATAGATAGAGCTTAAACTCTGCTCTGGTATGATTAATAGTATAAATATATAAAAACAGTTTTACCCTCCGCTTGGATTTTAAATATGAACAAACAATCTGCACGTAATCTTATGCTCATAATAAGTATGATTGCATCAATTGACCACCTGCTTGCAGCTCCAAAAAAGCCAAATAAAAATTCGAATCAAAATCAACCTCCAGTAAAAAAACCTATTAAAATTGATACCGAATTACCTTTGCAAATTTTTTATCCTGGCGATATCAAAACTAAATTTACTGACATAGCAGGTCTTGATATTGCAAAATCTTGCATGCTCGATATTATTTCGTACCTGAAAGATTCTTCAAAATATGATGCTATTGGGGCAAAAATAACCAAAGGTATTTTATTTGACGGAAGCACGGGAAATGGAAAGACGATGCTTGCTCGAGCTTTTGCAGGTGAAGTTAATTGCCCATTTATTAGTATGAATGGAGCATCATTTGTAGAAATGTATGTTGGTGTTGGGCCATCTCGAGTACGAGAACTTTTTTTAATTGCTCGCAAGCTGGCTCCTTGCATTGTTTTTATTGACGAAATTGATGCATTACTTGCAGCACGCGGATCAGATAAAGAGTATAGCAATACGGTCAATGCATTTTTAACAGAAATGGATGGTTTATTTAACGATAACACGACAATAATTATTATTGGTGCTACCAATAGAATTAATGCACTTGATGAAGCTGCAATTCGACCAGGAAGATTTGATCGTAAAATATATATTACCAAGCCAACACTTGAAGCTCGTGTGCAACTTTTAGAAAATCAATTTAAAAAAGTGAAGCATGCACCAGGTTTAGATATTTATTACATTGCGCAAATGACGACTGGTTTTTCATGTGCAGAATTAACAAATCTAGTCAATGAAGCTGCAATTATTGCCGTTAACACCAATTCTTTATGGGTTGAAATGACGCACATTCGACAAGCATTTGATAGAATGAGAAATCATAGAAGTTAAAAAAATCAGCTTTTAAATTCTTATCATCATAAGGACGTTATGCAAATACATAACGTCCTTATTTAAAAAAAGGCATCATGTTCTCTCGTAAAAAATTTTTTATACTTCTTATCATATTTACCCATATAAACTTATTAGCACAAAGATCAAAAAAAGATCATACGATAACGGTATTTGTCCATGAAACATTTCCTATGCGCAGGCTTTTGCACCATACCCCAGCAAAATCACTTCTGTATACAGAGCAAGGGCTTTGCTTGGCAAAAAATCTTCCAAATCATTACCATTTTTATAAAATAGCTCAGGGATGCATAAAACTTAATAGCCATGATTATGGCTGGGATAGATTTTACATCTTTGGGTGGAAATCTGAAAAAATATTAAATAGCTCCAGAAAAAATGCTGCCAAAGATTTAGTTACTGCTCTTGCACAAGTTGTTGATAGTTATTACATCCAACATGGAGTTCACCCTTCTATTCGACTTATTGGCTTTTCACATGGTGGCAATGTTGTTTTACACACAGCAAATTACTTACCTTTAGTGCATAATACAATACCAATAGATGTCCAAGCATGGATTTTTGGGACTCCTATACAGCAAGCTAACCACGATTGCGTTAATCAAGGAAAATTTACACAATGTTATTCATTTTATTCAGAAAAAGATTGGATTCAACGAATTGATCCTCAAGGTCTTTGTAATAAAAAAATAAGAAAAGATCATTTTTGGTCTGATAGAACTTTTGATAAAGATGCATCATGCATTCAAGTGAAATTTACCGTCAATGATAAATCGATCAGTCACATCTATTATCGCAGTGTATTTAAATATTTTCCGATTATTGAACAGATCACTCAATCACAATCAGATGGTTTACAATCAGGTATGATAGCAGTTGATGTAAAAATTTAAAAAACAAGGTTGAGCGGTTGCCCAAAACATACAACATGCTAATCTCATATTGTATTAAAATTGAAAGCAAGGAAGTTTGAACGTTACACATATAAAATAAAATAAAGGTGTTACTATGCAAAAAAAATTATTATTCATTTGCCTATTATTAAGTTCACCATGCATGATGTTTGGACAAAAAGATTATAAAAAAGATAGTTACTACCAAAATCTTACCGATCTTAAAAAACTTAATTATGCAATTGAAGAATCAGATATTCCAACTATTACCACATTACTTACAAAAGTAGATATAAACTCTCAAGATACAAGTGGCAGCACGCCATTACATAATGCTATTGCAGATGGAAATTTAAAAATTATACAATTGCTCGTTAATTCAGGTGCAAATATTAATGCGAAAGATAAAAAAGGATACACGCCTTTATATGAAGTTTTTAATTCACTTATTGAATCAATTGTCATGATTTATTGTGATAGCATTGAAACAGACCAATCAATATTACAAGACATAATAGATGGATATGCTTTAAAATATATTACAATAGCTCAATATTTAGTTACTTCAGGTGCAGATACTACATTACAATACGATACTGATGATAATTGGTATGAAATAATTCCTCAAAATAAATATCTAACACTTTTAGATATTATCACTGAAGTACAATCAGCTTTTACTGAAGAATTAACAAAAAATAATTATGATGCAACAGCGTTAAAAGCATGTATCAAACATTTTGATACATTTAAATCAATTTTACAGCGTCAATAAATAACTAACATAGAACAACCCCGAATAAACATTCGGGGTTGTTCTATACTTCATGAAAGGTAATCATCTCATAATGAAAAAATATTTTGTCATATTACTATCATGTATTTTCAATATCTCTCTATCAGCTTTGCAACAAACAACAGCTGATCATGCTATTACGGTTTTTGTCCATGGCACGTACCCAATTCCTAAAATTTTACGCAATTCTCCTTTTCGTAAATTAATGTATTGCCCACAAGGCCTCTCACTAGCAAAAAAACTGCCTGCAGATTATCATTTCCATACCATTGCACAAGGATGCGTTGATCTTAATCCTTCATTGTATTCACTTGATCAATTTTATGTTTTTGGATGGCCTTCAGAAAAAATTTATGACAGCGTTAGACAACAAGCAGCATCTGACCTTGCCAACGCTCTGAAAACAACTGTTACAAACTACTATGCTCAACATGGAATACAACCAAAAATACGATTAATTGGATTTTCTCATGGAGGAAATGTGGTCTTAAATACTGCAAATTTCTTAACTCAATTAGTACAAGAACAAAAAATCACCACTGAAATTTGGATTTTTGGAACACCGGTACAACAGATTAACCATAATTTGATACAGAGTAAGAATTTTCATAAAGTGTACTCAATTTTTTCTCAAACTGATTGGCTTCAACGAATGGATCCGCAAGGATTATATAACAAAGATATACGACATGAATATTTTTGGTCTGACCGAATGTTTGATAAAGATGCATCGTGCATTCAAATAAATTTCACGGTCAATAACAAATCAATTAGCCATAGTTATTACCGCCATATTTTTAAATATTTTCCTATAATTCAAAAATCTATTGAAAATCAATCTCAAGATTTGCAATCAGGCATAATAAGCGTAGATTTAAAAATCTAAAAATTAAAAGGGAATCTATCACGATTCCCTTTTTTATGATTTCTCAAAAATATTTTACGACTGCAATGAATCTATCAAAGCTTTTTTAGTTACCGTAGAGCCAAGCAATAATTCAACCAACTTTTGCGGATCTTGACTACCACCATGACACAACAAAGCTTGATACAATTTTTGGCCTACTTCATTGTCAGTAATGCCATGTTTTGTTATGTATTCAAAGAGTCCTGCTGCCAAAACTTTTGACCAGACATATCCGTAATAATGTGAACCGTAAGCTATCAGATGTTCAAATCCAGTTTCAAAATGATCTTGTGGGCAGTACTCAACATCAGTTCTTACTTGTCTATAGAGCTTTTCAACAATATCATGAGGTTGAATTTTTTCAGCATCTTTTCCAAATTCAAGTGATATCAATGACAATAAACATTGTCGAGATAACAAACTTGCTCGGCCAAATTTTTCTGCAGCAACTATTTTTTGTACCATTGCATCAGATAACTTTTCTTGAGTGATGTAATGCTGACTAAACTGCTTGATCATAGAAGGATTATCCATCCACATTTCAAACAATTGCGACGGCACCTCTAAAAAGTCACGTGGTCCATGAGAGCCTGCAATATCAACAAAATCAGTAGCCCCAAAAAGTTCTTGTAAAGCATGGCCAAATTCATGGAACAATGTTTTAACATCATGAAACTCAAGCAATGTTTTTTTACCATCTTGAGCTTTATTAAAATTCGTAATAATTGTTGAAAGACCGCTACATGCAAAACTACAATCATCTTGAATTGTAGGAATGACACTCATCTGGCATGCTTGTTCAGATTTTCCAGGGCGAGCATAAAGGTCAAAAACAAGATACCCAAGAATTTCATTTGTTTTTAAAAGCCTTACCTGAAAACAGATAAGATCTTTATGCCATAATCCATGACAAGGAACCTGGTCAAATGATAATGCAAAAAATTGTCCAAATTGTTTAGTTAATTGATTGATAACATTATCAATAGGAAAATATTGCGCAAGAGCAGTTGCATCAATATCAAAATGACTTTTTCTATAGGTAGATCGCACAAAAGCTTCATCAAAAGGTTGTAATTTACCTGTCAAAGATAAAACAACTGATTCAGGTAAATTTTTTGTTAATTGCACAAATTCTTCATCAACAATGGTATTTGTTGATGCTACAATTTCCATAATAAAATCTTGTGCACGTTGAACGCTTCCAACCATTTGCAATGCACACTCATACTCTGCAAAATTTTTATACCCAACTAAGCGAGCATACTCATTACGTTTATAAATAAGTTTTTTAAGCACATCTTCATTTTTTGGATACACTCGTCGATTAAACTCTAAAAATATTTTTTTACGAGTTGCAGCTATGGTACAATTTTCTAAAATCGTAAAAAATGCATCATAGGTTAAAGGGATAGTATAACCGCGTTTTGTTTGATGCAAGTTTGTAAGGTATAAAGCAGGAACTCCAACAAGTTCATCTTTGGTACAAACAATGGATTTAGCATGATTTACTATATAAGAACCAAATTCAGCTTCTAATTTTTTGATGTCTTTTGATAATTTATTTAATCGAGTAAGAATTGCTGAGGATAGATGAGCTCCTTCATGCTCTAATTTATTAATCGATTTTTGTAAAAAAGTTCGAACAGAGATTGTTTTGCTTGGATCATCATGACCGTATTGAGCATAATCTTGAAATGCATGTAACAATATTGGGTTACGCACTAACTTGTCTGCTTGGTACTGTTGAAGTTCTGTAACCGCATGATTTGCACAAGAACGAAGTGAGGGATCACTATCTAGCATAGATACAGTTGAGAGTATCTGTAAATTCATAATAAATTTAAATTTTGCATTATCATACAAACGAATGCTGTTATAAAAATTTCTATGTTGTGGCTCTTGAGACTCTAATGTTTTTAACATAGTATCAATTACTGCAATAGCTTTGTGCTTCATTGCTCCTATTTGTTGTTCATTTTTTGGAAACATCGTAACAATTGATTGCCAATCAAGTCTGCTACATAAGCGCATTTCAGGACTTTTAACATAGTGACACCCTGAAAAAATCAGTAGTAATAATAATCCGTACAAGCGCTTCATTTTTTTATCCTTACTATTAAAACATACATTCTAGCAATTCGATATCATATATATTTTTAAAAATACAGCTTAAAAACTAATAAAAGTCTTTATTTTTGCTTTAAAAATATTAGGCACAGCGTATCATAACTCCATTGATTATCTCAATAATTTTCAAACTCGATTTCTAAAATTTCAAACTGGATTAATATATAAATCTCATCATGTCTTTGCGCAAGAGAACAATATCAATGATTTTATAATTTTTCTTGCAATATTACCCAAAATAAAAATATTATAATAATAAGAAAAAAGAATACAAAGTAATAAGGAAAATCTATATGAAAACCAAAATTATTTTGTATACAAGTTGAATTAAAATCACTAAAAAAGAGGATATAAGGGGCACGCAATGACAATCAAATTAACACTACTCATAAAACTATTATTAACTACATCAATCTGCTATGTCATTGAAAAACAGTTTCATGAGAGCCCCCAAGAAAAAACTCTTCATCAAATTCAAAAAAAGCTATCTGCATAGGTTATGTTGATTTTTAATGTAACTTTAAAATCATTTTCGATTCACCTCCTGAATCGTCATGACAGCGGGAACTATTCGTTTTTTAAAAAAATTAAGCGATTGACCCCCACTGGGGTCTCATTTTCCTGAGTTTTGTAAAAAACGTAGGATGTTGTAACTTTTTTCAAAAACTCAAGGGAACCTCATCTGCAAGCTTTTAAAATATTCTCTATTTTCTTGCATTTATATGTCTCTACAATTTATGATGCAACTATATTATTTTCTTAAAAAAGGAATGTTGTTATGAAAAATATGAAAATTTTATTTCTACTTTTTATAAGCTATTCACAGATGAAAGCATCAGAAGAATCAGCTGAATTTGTAGTTAATGCAGCAGATAGCATACAAACTTCAAAAGCTTTACAAAAAATTGCCGATGCACAACCAAAAAAATCTACTACCTATGGAAGTTCATTTGTAGCTTTCTTTAATCCAAACTCATGGTCAAAGCAAGCTGATCAAAATAATCCAGCGGTACAATATCTAAATAAAATAGAAGCCGCAATTCAAGATTACTATGACAATAGTAAATGGTTTAATAAATCAACAGGAAATACTAAAAAACAAAATGATGCAAAAACTGAAATAGAAAGCCTTGTAGCTGAATATCGTAGAAAGCTTAATGGAAAAGATGAAGATTTTGTAGCATACAAAGCAACATTTGAAGATCTTATACAAAATGCTCAAGATCAATTTAGTCATCTTCAACTAAAAGAAGAAAATGAACCACTATTTAAAGATTTCTCAGATTTGCTTCGTCAATTAAATCCATTTAGCAGCAAGCAAGAATCAACTGAATTGAATAATCCAGCATCAAAGCTGATGGACGAGATGGAAGAAGCGCTTTCAATGTATTATAAAAATACAACCCATCCAATCCAATATTTGTACCAAGCAAAAGACGTGACTGAAGCAAAAAATAAAAACAAAGCAGAAGCTCTAGCTAAATTTAAACAATTAGCAGAACAATACCAAGCACATAAAGATGATAAAGATTTTGCTCCAAGACATGATGAATTTAAAGAATTATTTGCTCGAGCTGAAGATGAATTTAGCAATGAAAATAGTTCTAGTAAAAAGCAAAATTCACCAGAACCAGATTCAATGTACTCTCAACTATCTAAATATATGAATAGTTTTTTTGCTCCTCATGAAAAAAAAGAAGAAGAAAAATCTTTTGGGCCTTCAAATGAAGATGAATCAAAAGCTCAGGATGCTCAAGCATTATTAACAAAAATGGAACAAAATATTAAAGATCTCCAAGATAAAAAGCCTCAACTTGATAACCCTAAAAATGGGTTCAATCAATTTAAAAAAGAAAAAATGACCAATGAAGTTTTAAGTATTAAAGAAGAACTTATTGCAAATGTGCAACAATACATAAAGAATAATGGTTTATTATTGGAATCTCAAAAAAACCTATTGGGTGGCTATAAAATAGAGCAAATTATTACAAGCAAAGATAAAAACAAAGTAATTGCTAATGATAGTCAACTACGGACAGTATTAAATAATGCTTATAAATTATTTGGTGATGATATAAAGATAAAATTACCTTTAACAAAAATTGATGGCTCCCAATCAAGCTTTGAAGGTACTTTCGATGCAATATCAGAAAGAGTAAAAGAAGACACTCAAGAAGAAACAAACTAAACATTAATCTTTTTCTAAAAAATAAGCCGCTATATTTTCATAGCGGCTTATTTTTATTTATTCTCGATACAACTGATCAGATCTTATCTCTCATAAAATAGAGCTTTTTTATCCATACTTTTTTGATAAATATACCTTTTTGTTTTCTATGTTTCACATTATAATATTTACAATATTACTATTCGTTTCAAACCAAAAAGGATTCCTCTGTGAAAACTATCAAAAATCTTCTTATGATTGCGTGTTTAGCATCTGTGCACATGTCATACACAGCACAAGATTCTAACAACGATTACGGTATTATCTTAACCGACAAAGAAACTCAATTAATCAAAACAAATAGAGTTCTTGAAAAATTAAGCTCAATTTTAAAGTCTGTAGAAAAAGCTAAAGATTGGTCAGCTCGTAACGAAGCGACAACTCCAAGTAAATCACAAGCTATCCAAATCGCAGCTCCGTTATTTGTTCAAGCTTTAGAAGAAATCATTGCTCAATACGCTACATGTTACGATGCTACTGTAACTGCAGCTTTTGGTTTATCAACTATGCAAGAATTTCATATCGTAGATAACAAAGCTTCAGATATAAAAATTATCAGCAATGCTCAATTCATGAACTTGTTAGAAAAAGCTATTAAGTTTTTTGAAAAAGAAACAGTTTCAGCACCTTTTGTAGAGTATTCAGCTAAGTTTTTAGTGGAAGTATCTCCATCAAAAAAACTTACTTTACATGAAGTTAAAGATGCTATTGTAAGAGCAATTGCGTAATTTCTAACATAAATTTTATGTTTTTAGGGGCGTACAACTTGAATGTTGTACGCCGCTTTTTTTATAATGCTAGCTAAACTGGGTAAACCAAATTTTAAAATTAAAATAAAAGCCTTCGATATCGCTGCGCTCATCTCCGGAAACAGTGGTGGCGGCGGCCACTATACGCTTTTTTAATTCAAAAAAAGAGTGCATCAGGCCCATGGGCATCCAGATCTCCAAAGTTTTTATAAAAAACATAGGGTTATGAAAAAGACCTGATCTACTATTTTTTATAATTTAGATTTAAGTAATTGCCACTGCTGACGCAAGGCAATTGCCGTTTCAAAATCTAATTTTTGAGCTGCTTGCTGCATTGCAATTTCAAGCTCAACAATCTGATACTGCATTTCTTGTGCCGTTAACTTAATCTCTTTTTTAGCCTGTTTTTGTAAATACTTTGATGACTTAGCAATATCTGCAGATAATGACGAAATCGAAGTTGTTACATCACGAATAACTGTTGTCGGTATAATTCCATGTTCTTGGTTATATGTATCTTGAATTTCGCGTCGACGCGCTGTCTCTTTGATTGCAAAATCCATCGATGGCGTAACTTTATCTGCGTATAGGCGAACAATACTTTCGGTGTTTCGCGCTGCTCGACCTATAATCTGAATCAATGATCGACGATCTCGCAAGAAGCCTTCTATGTCAGCATCCATAACAGCAACAAAAGCTACTTCTGGTAAATCTAAACCTTCCCGTAATAAATTAACACCCACAAGGCAGTCAAAAATGCCAAGTCGAAGTTTTTGTAGCAAATCAGTTCTCTGCGGAGTTTTTAAATCACAATGCAAATAACAAACTTTAATCTGCTTTTCTTCAAGAAAAAATGCTAACTCTTCAGCCATTTTTTTGGTTAACACCGTAACAAGTGTTCGAAAACCTTTGGCGCTTGTTGCATTAATTTGCTCAACCAAGTTTTGTATCTGATTGGTTCGTGAATGCAAATCTATAATTGGATCAAGCAAACCAGTTGGACGAATAATTTGTTCAACAATTTGAGCACTATGCTCAGCTTCATATTTACCAGGGGTTGCAGAAACATAGATAACATTTTTTAAAAAACGTTCAGATTCTTCAAACTTTAAAGGCCTATTATCATACGCCGATGGTAAACGAAAGCCAAAATCAATTAATGATTTTTTACGAGCTTTATCACCCTTGTACATTGCGCCCATTTGGGGTATAGCAATATGAGATTCATCAATAACTAATAAAAATCCATCTTCATTAAAGAAATCAAATAAACAGTACGGTGCTTGACCAGATACTCGACCATCAAAATGGGTTGAATAATTTTCAATACCCGGACATGTACCTGTCTGCTCAAGCATCTCGATATCATAAGCAACACGCTGCTGTATGCGGTCGGCATACTGTTGATTTTCTAAGGTTGCAACATACTCTTGTAATTCTTGTTTGATTGACGTAATTGCTGTTCGTTTTTTAGCTTCTGTGGTAACAAAGTTTTTTGCAGGAAAAATAACTTCTTGGTCGACAAGATTCAAAACATTATTATTAATTTTATCAATCCAAGAAATAGATTCTATTTCATCACCAAAAAGCTCAATTCGTAACTTTTTTTTCTTTTGATACGGAACATGAATCTCGATGCTATTGCCATACACCTGAAATGTCCCACTTCGTTTATCAACTTCGTTCCGAGTGTAAAGGATTGATAACAATTTATTGATAAGCTCTTTGCGACCTATTTTAACACCCACCGATAAAGATATTGCCATTTCTTTAAAATCTTGAGGATTACCTAAAGAATAAATACAAGAAATTGATGCAATAATAATAACATCTTTTCTTTGCATAATACTTGCTGCAGCTTCAACACGAAGACGTTCTATCTCGTCATTAATTTTTGTTTCTTTAGCTATATAAATGTCTTGCGCAGGGAGATATGACTCTGGTTGATAATAATCATAATAACTGACAAAATAACAAACTTTATTTTCTGGAAAAAACAGAGAAAATTCTTCATACAATTGCCCTGCAAGCGTTTTATTTGGTGATAAAACAATCACAGGTTTATCTTGCGCGGCAATCACGTTTGCAATGGTAAAAGTTTTACCTGACCCGGTTACTCCAAGTAATGTTGATGGTTTACCAAGTCCTTGTTGTAATTTTTCAATAGCTGCTGGTTGATCGCCTGATGGTTGAAATGGAAGATGCAATTTAAAAACACTCATACAAAAATCCTATTTTAAATTTCGCTTTATACATGCTGTAACTAGATGTCATCATATTTTTTCACATCATAGCTTATATCAATTTTTATAGAGCAAAGTTATGAAAATCCAATGTAAAAGCTTCCTACAAAACTTTAATTATATACCTTTATAAAATTTATCATGAAGTTTTCTTCTCAAATAAAATGTGTATAGATCTATGAACACCAGCTAAGATTCTTTGTAATTTCTCGCGCTCTTTTTTTTCTTCTTCTGGATTAAACATTCCATACATACGTAGATCAGCTGTGGTATACTTTTTACGATAAGTCAAAATTGGCTTATAAAAATTCAAATCCCAATCATCAGAAGAATTACGCTGCATTTTTTCAGGAACAAGAACATCTCTATACGAATAAATAGCTACACCTGTCCAATCAACAACTTTAAAATCTAAAGGGTCTTGTGAATAAGAATCAGTTGTATGATCCGCGCATGAATCATTAGTTGCAATGCTTCTGACGGTATAACCAGCATCTAAATTTGATACTTTTTTATGAAGAGCTACAACAGGAACTTTAACATGTATTTTATTTTCATGCATGCTAACGACATACATATGCAAAAATACAAGGCTACAAAAAATTATTTTTTTCATTTTCCATCCTTACCTAAAAGTTATTAATTCCTTACCAGAAATAATAACGATTATTCTTTTACTATATTTCATATCGTTATCACTTTGCTTTTTATCTGATAACATAGGTAACTATTTTATTTTTTACGACGTCTTTGACGACGAGTTTTTTGAGTAGGCTTAGAATCTTTAACTGACTGATCCCATCGCACAGACTTACTGGAATTGCTATGCGCTGAAATATCAGAATTATTTCGACATTCTATTGCTCTTGCCAATCTTTGAACAAGTTTCTTTTTTTCATATTCTAAATTTTTATCTATAGCAATTAACTCATTATTTAATTTTGCAATAGTACTGGAATAGCGATATTCAGATGACAAAAATATAAGCTTATCTACAACATCTAAACTCATACCTTCATGAAAAGTAAATTTATTAACAAAAGAAGGAATAACTGAAGAACATAAAGCACTTGCTGGTACACTTTCTTTTGATCTATCAGATAGATCTATTTCTTGATGTACCATCAAACCTTCATCAATAAAATAATTTTGCAAATCAGCCAATAATTTTGAAGTCATATCATTGTTATCAGAATCATCTTCAAATGCATCTGATTGATCATCAAGCTTAAAAGGTGGTAGGAGTTGATTACATTCTGGATATAATGTATTACGATTTCTTCTATCAGTTCTATCTTGCAGCAACTTCCAATACAACTGACCTGCTTGTTGATTATTTTTATTAAATGGATTGAGATATAAAAGAATATTTTTTTTACGCAGTATATATTTTTGACGATCTTCATCTAATGCTTTTTGTAATTTGCCATTTTTACAATCTAAAAGTTTTTCTTGTTGCAATATCATTGCTACTGATGCATAGGCAAATTCTTCTTTATTTCCCACCGCATGATGTAATGCGCTCACGGCAGATACTTGTTTACCAGAAGTTACAACTTCAACTAAATATTCTAAATCTTGTGTAGAAAATCGATCATACAAAAGCTCTTGAAATAGTTTTCCAGTTTTATCAAAATTTTTGGCCGTACAAGCATGCTGCTGTAAGTTTTCAATAAGATTTTCTGGAGGACAAACTGCAAACGTATAATCTAAGAGTAAAGGCCGTTGCAATTCCATTGAACACATCAAAGCAGGCGAACAAATCAAAATATAAAATAGTATTTTTTTCATATAACAATAACTTTATTTACGATAACCACTGTAACTATTATATGATGCATGATTTTTATATACATCTTGTTGCATAATATCAAGTTGGTTATGAGATTTTTTAGTAGATTTATGATTATCATCAAGTATGATTTCGTGATAATTTTTACGCTTGCAACTATACGCCGATGTTACCATAACTGCTTCTCTGTTACTTGTAACATGCATAGTATCTTTATGTTCAGTATCTTTTTTAAAACTTGGAACAGTCAATTTTTTTCTGTCTGCTATTTCTTCTAATGTTATTCCCAAACCTGAAGAGCCACGTAAACTTAACTGCGATGAACTTGTTTGCTTGCTACCTAATAACTCAAAAGACATGCTTTCATCAAAATACAATCCAAGCTCATGAGCTGATGAATCAGAATCATAATTCACATTTTCAAAAGATACCGATGATAGCTCTGCTGCAAAGCTTATGTTTGATGAAAAAATAACTATCAACAAAAGAATCATTTTACAAACCACCATATGCACAACCTTATAATAATCTATTTGAAATATTGAGAAAACATGAGACTGCTTGCAACAAATTTAAAATAAGCATACTAATCTAGAATACAGCTCTGCTTATGTTTAAAAACAGCGCAGCGGCTATTCTAAAAATTTACCCTACGTTTTCTACAAAAACTCAGGGAATTTGCTGGCCGGTGGGCCTCATGCACTATTTATTTACATAAAAAAAGCGTAACGTGGCCGCCGCCACCACTGTTTCCGGAGATGAGCGAAGCGATATCGTAGGTTTTTGTGCACATGTAAATTTGGTTTACATAGCATAGGGTAACCTGCTTGCAAACCCCAAGACTTTTTATAAAAAACGCAGGACTAAGTTTCATAATACAAATTTAGTTTACATAGTCAAAATAAGCGATTTTTTAATAATGCGATATATATAATTATAACAGAATAAGAACAAATAGAAAATGACACACAGATAATTTGCACATCAAAAAGCGCCTAGAAAAGTTAATTCCTAGGCGCTTATACATGACATGTGCTATAAATTTTATCTTACAACAAAACTAATCATTTTATGCTGTATATAAATAATTTTAACAATTTCTTTATCTTCAAACCACTTAGCTTGCTGATCGCGTGCAGCTTGCTCAATATCAACCTGATTCATCTGTAAGTCAACATGCAAAGTGCCTCGCATTTTGCCATTAATCTGGATCGCTATAGTAGCATTTTCAACTTCAATAAGACTTTCATCCGCGACAGGCCACACACAATTTTCAAGCTTTACCTGCAATAATGATTCTAATAATTCAGAACCCATGTGCGGTGCAACTGTGGAAAACAGTACTAAAATCTGTTCCATGGAAGATCGACTCAAACGCATATTTTGCTTAGTTGCATCATTCAACCATTCCATGAATGCTGCAATCATCGTATTTGGCTTAAATAAATCTAAACGATTCTGTACCGTTTTAATTAACTGATGTAAACGCTTAGTAACATCTTTATCTTCTAATGTAGCATTATCAAGCATTGTTGTAGGATTTGTCAGGTACGTATACAATCTGTGCACAAATCTATTAATACCTTCAATACCAGCATCTTGCCACTCACAATCTAATTCAGGTGGTCCCATAAATAAAATGTACATACGCAAGACATCTGATCCGTACTTTGCAATAATATCATCTGGATTAACAACATTACCTTTTGATTTTGACATTTTTTCTACTGCGCCAGAAATCTCTGATCGCTTACACACCATCCCTTGATTAAACAAATTGGTGAATGGTTCATCAAAATTAATAAACCCTGCTTGATGTAAAAACTTAACATAAAAGCGTGCATACAATAAATGCAAGATCGCATGCTCAACACCACCAACATACAAGTCAACCGGCATCCAATAGGCCATGTCTTTATCATCAAAGGGTTTATCAGATACGTTTGGATTTGGATATCGTAAGAAATACCAACATGACCCTGCCCATTGAGGCATCGTATTTGTTTCACGCTTTGCAGGACCATGACACGTTGGGCATGTCGTGTTTACAAATGAATCAATACCAGCTAATGGAGACTCCCCTGTACCAGTTGGTTCGTACGATTCAACATCAGGCAGAAGTACCGGCAACTGATCTTGCGGAACTGCAACCACGCCACATGAACCACAATGAATCAATGGAATTGGCTCACCCCAATAACGTTGACGAGAGAAAACCCAATCACGTAAACGGTAGGTAGTTTTTTCTTCTGCTAAACCTTTTTCAACAAGATAATCGATCATTGCTTGGCGAGAATCTGCAGCATTTTTGCCTGCAAACTGTGATGGGTGTAACAAAATTCCATGTTTTGCATCGGTAAAACAAACTTGCTGTGATAATACGTGTTCTTCCAGGTCTGGATTACCAAACGGTACCATGCCAACTTTTAACGGAATGTTATATTTTTTTGCAAATGCAAAATCACGCTCATCATGAGCTGAACATTTTACAATGCCGGTGCCATAATTTGCAAGAGCAAAACTTGCAATCCAAATTGGTAAATCACCATTTCCAAGTGGATCGACCGTATAACGGCCAGTAAATATACCTTCAACTTCTTTATCATCTTTTCTATCAGCAGAACGTTTTGCAACCATAGCAGCTGCTTGTTGTAAAATTTCTTCTTTGTTTGCAAGCCCATCAAGCAATGTTGGTAATAATTGGTGATCTGGAGCAATAACAACAAATGTGTCGGCATAACAAGCTTCAAAATGAGCTGAAAAAGTTTGAATTGTCAGGTTGGTATCTTTAACCGGTGATGTAAAAATTAAACCTTTGCTTTTTCCAATCCAGTTGCGTTGCATTAATTTAACTTTTTCTGGCCAATCAAGTGTATCAAGGCCGTCAAGAAGCTGTTCTGCATAATCAGTAATTTTTAAAATCCATTGACGAACTTTGCGTTGTTCAACTTTTGTACCACAACGGTCACAACCATCATGAACAACTTCTTCATTTGCAAGACCTGTTAAACATGACGGGCACCAGTTAATCGCAGTCATCGCTTCGTACGCAAGACCACGATTAAACATTTCTACAAAAATCCATTGCGTCCATTTGTAATAGTCAGGATCAGTGGTATTAACTTCTTTTGACCAATCATACACCGCACCAATTTGTTTTAACTGATCTTTGAAAATTGCGACATTTTTTGCAGTGTTAATCGCAGGGTGCTTACCTTCTTTGATTGCAGCGTTTTCTGCAGGTAAACCAAAAGCATCCCATCCCATTGGATGTAAAACATTATAACCTTGTAAGAGTTTGACTCGAGCATACACATCAGATAGAACATATCCTCTCCAGTGCCCTACGTGTAAACCAGATGCTGAAGGATACGGGAACATATCTAAACAGTAATATTTTTTTCCATTACCTGTGTCTTTAGCTTTTCCATATGGATTTTGCTCCCATATATTTTGCCACTTGTGCTCAACGGCTTTAAAGTCGTAGCTCATAATCAACCTCTCATGATAAAAACTAATCTTAGTCATAAAAATATACCATAAGATCACTATTTTACTAAAAATTTATACAGCATAGGTCGTAAAAAAAGGCCTATGACGAGCATAAACCTTTACAATGATTACATAACAAGAACTCTATATATTATTTTTTTGCAGCATAATACGCTAATCCGCCAGTTATAAGACCCATCGCAAGAGGCCTTAGATCAACTAGAAGAGCTGCACCAACTTCTTCTGAACCATTGTCATGATGTTGTTTTGCAAAGGAATTTATCAATACTATAGGGGTTTTAAATGTGCATACTTTTTTGTTTGTAAATCGAGCAATATCATAAAAACCATTATCGCAATCTGATAATTTTTGTTGTGCATATTTTTCATATATATATGCGCAAGCACCCATACTTTGTACTCCGAGCAGATCAAACTTTTCTCCATTTTCTTCTTGAGTAAAATGTACTAATGGATTTACATTACACCCACTTAAAACCTGATACCCAAGGTTTCCAACAACATACCCTATAACCGCATGCGTTACAGGACTCTGAATTATAGTTTCTGACAAAGTTGATGCTTGAATATTGATACTGGATAATGCAATCAAAAAAATTGCTAACAAATTTTTCTTCATGATAAAATTTTTTATTTAAAAAATATACATAGGTAATCTCATTAACAAAATACCAACTACAATAAAAAAATCAAAAAAAATCCCACCTTTTGCAAGATGGGATTTAAAAATTCAAATTTTAAACTTGAGTTTTATAGAACGTTGATTACCAACGACGGCTGCTGCCAGCTCCGCCAGTGTTACCACCGCGAGAGAAACCACCTGTGTTACCAGCTGGACGTTCTGTGCGTGGACGAGCTTCGTTAACTGTCAATTTACGACCGTTAAATTCAGCGCCGTTCAAAGCTGTCATAGCTGCTTCAGCTGTTGATTTGCTCAACATTTCTACAAAAGCGAAACCTTTAGATCTGCCTGTATCTCTATCTGTAATGATATTTACAGAAGCAACGTCTCCGAACTCTTCAAATCTTGCTCTTAAATCGCCTTCTGATGTGTCAAAGCTCAAGTTGCCAACGTACATTTTCATACTGTTCTTCCTCATCCATTATTAAAATAACATCTTAAGTTTTTTAAGATTTAATTACTTTAATAACTAAAATTAATTAATATATCTCCATCATCATATCAAAAAGATTTTATGATAGCAATCTATCTTCAATGCTTTTTTACAATTTTCTTAAAATAAATTAAGACAATAAAATATATTTATCGTAAAACCAGCTAAGGCAAACAATTCCCAAAAAAAACCTGTTCTCAAAGATATTTTTTACAAACACAACTTGATCAGTCACATCATAAAACGTATGCTTCTAAAAAAATAAATTTTTATTTTCCAAGGAAATATAATGAACGCTGCTCCTCATCAACCAGTACTTTTAACCGAATCAATTTTAGTTGTTAAGCAAGATACTTTATTTAAAGAGTTTCCAGCATGGCATGGCATCTCTCTTGATGCACTTCACCCACTTCTTACTGCAATCGTACAACATCAAGAGTCTTTGCCTCGACACCTTGCTGAAAAAGATGCTTCATACAAACAAATTATTTCATACATGATATTTACCTTTGATAGCAAAATATTTGTTATGCAAAGAAAAAATAAATTAAACGAACAGAATCTTGCAAACAAGTTATCAGTTGGTATTGGTGGACACATGACTCAAGAAGATATTCAAGGCGAAACTTTATTCGATTGGATTAGTCGTGAATTTGAGGAAGAAGTTTCTTATGAAGGCAACCTTGCAATGCATACGCTTGGTTTTTTAAACGATGACAGCAATGAAGTTGGTAAAAAACATATTGGACTTGTTGTGCTTTTAAAAGGTGATAACGGCAACATTACCATTAAAGGCGATGAGCATAAAAGCGGTCAATTAATGTCGATGGAAGAATGTTTTGATACATTTGAGCAATTTGAAAGTTGGAGTCAATTAATTTTAAAGGCGCTTGTTGAATAAATAAGCTGGTAATCAATACCAGGTAAATAAAAAAGGATGTATTTTGTACATCCTTTTTTTATGACTAACTTTAAAAGTCTTAAAAACGAGCTTGTTTTACTGACCACCAACAACCATTAAATTCTAATCTATCTAACCCAGTAATTGCTGCTTGAGCTTCAATATCATTTGGCATATCAACAATTGCATACCCTTGAGATTTTCCGCCACTTTTGATGATTTTAACAGAAACAACTTGTCCAAAACGCTCAAATTTTCTAATTAATGCTGATTCCATAGTATCAGCTGTTAAATTTCCAACATATATTTTCATATTTTATTCCTTAGGGTATATACAAGAACATCAAGAATCATTGCTATTCGCAGTTTCAATTTGATATTATTAACATTGATAAATATAGCAAAATTTTCTAAAAAAGGAGATAAAAAATGAAATATCTACGACAAATCGGTATGCTTATGCTGATGTTTATTCTTGGCGCTGCAGGTTATATGGCTGCACAGCGTTATTGTGCTCATCAAGAAGATGTTAAAGTTCAACTTTTAGATAATATGTTTGGTGGCGATCGCTCAGATAGTGATCACAATCATCGCCGTCGTAACGCAAGTTATAACGAAGGTTATCAAGACGGTTTACATGATGGCCAAAAAAATTGTCACCGTGATAGATCATAATCACAAATTGCAATAGATAAAAAATGGAGTGCTATATGCACTCCATTTTTTATACGTAATTCTTACTTTTGTTTTTCATCAATATTTTTAAATAATTCTTTCATTGATGCCAATGAGCCCATTAACGCTGATGATTCGTACGGCACTACAATTAATTTATTATTCTGCCCTTCCATCATCTGTGGTAATGTCTGCATGTACTTCATTGCGATTAAATATTGTGCTGGATCAGTATTTGGCATAGCTGATTGCAACATTTCAAAAGCTTTTGCTTCTGCTGCTGCAACTTTTAATCGAGCTTGTGCTTGTCCTTCTGCCTCAATAATAGCTGCATCTGCTTGACCTTTTGCACGCAACACTTGTGACTGCTGTACCCCTTCAGCATCAAGAATCATAGCAAATTTACTACCTTCAGCTTCTAAGATCGTTGCACGACGAGAGCGTTCAGCACGCATTTGTTTTTCCATAGCTGCACGAATATCATGCGGTGGATTAACTTCTTGTAATTCAACTCGATTTATCTTAACACCCCATTTATCAGTTGCTTCATCTAAAATAAGACGAAGGCGTTCGTTGATAACATCTCGTGAAGTTAATGATGTATCAAGATCCATTGACCCAATAACGTTTCTCAATGTTGTTTGTGTTAATTTTTCAATCGCTTCTGGTAAATTTGAAACTTCGTACATTGCAGCTTTTACATCAGTAATTTGATAATACAATAATGCGTTAATTTCCATGGTCACGTTATCTTTGGTAATAACATTTTGTTTAGGAAAATCGTACAATGCTTCACGCAAATCAATTCGGTATAATGTTTTAGATATTCTCACATAATCATGATTATGATCAACAAATACAAACGTCCAAATAGCACTACGTTTTTGATCTATAAAAGGAACAATTGCATGCAACCCTGGTCCTAAAATTCTATGAAATCGGCCAAGCCTTTCAATAACAATCGTTTCTGCTTGATGAACTAAAATAACACTTGATAACAAAAAGCTTATCAAAAATAGTATTGGTACTAAGAAAAATGCGTACATCATTACCATGTTGTCAATCATAGGATGACCTTTCTTTTTTATATAATTAAACTAATCTCTCTACTCGTAAATGACAACCTTGCACACCACGAATAATAACGAATTGACCATCTACAAAAGATTCATTTCGTAGATTCTTAACGACCCACACCTGACCGTATATTTTTGCAAGCCATACATCGTGATGCTCACTAGCTTTATAAATCATCACCTTTTGACCAATTAAAGCATCATTATTTGACCGATGAGACGGTGATAACAGTTGGCTATTATTTCTATGCATATAATAATACGCACAACAAAGAGCGATCGTTGTGGTAACTAAAAAAACTGCCAACTGGTAAAAAATATTTGATGTATAAAAAGTTGTAAGATAAGAACAGAAAGAACCACACGAAAAAGCTAAAAAATAGAATAATCCTGGATGCCCCATTTCTAGAAAAAGAAATAAGAAACAAAGGCTAAACCATACTAATTGATGAGTATCGATCATATGATTTCCTTTCTTAGATAAAAAGAGATGAACTAACTGTCTTTATGTACCATACCAAAAAAATAGTTAATTTACCATGTGCAAAACAGGTCACGCATGTGTCATAAAAAAATTCTCTTTTCTTACATATAGCAAGAAAAGAGAATGTATAATCTATACCTATATACCACGCTCAAGCAACTGCTCAAGAACTGACAGAATTACCTTGAATGTTTTTTTGTGTTTCATCTGTTACTGGTAATAATTTAATATTTGATAATGCTAAAATCTGAAAATTTCCTTGTGGATCGATTCTTACACCAATCTCACCTTGAGCACCAGTCTTTATCATATAGCGAACATGAGTCTTTTTTTCATCACTGACATCAGGATACTCAAGCCACATAGAAAGATAATACGGGCCATGAAAACCTGCAGGAACTTGGCCACTTACTCGACCTTCATCTTTCATATAAATTGGCAAAAATGAGCCTTTTACACACTGTAAGCATAATTTTTCATCTTGTTGTAAAAACATTTCTCCAGCTTGCAGCGTCAAAATAGATCGAGGAGTAATTAATCCAAGGCAATCACTATTTGAGTAATACAATTTAAATGAACAGTTGACCGTTTGATTTTCAATAAGCCTTAACGATAAACGGTTGGTAAAATTTATAAAGTTTCCTTCTTCTGCATAACCTGCACAAAGCATGCCACTAAATAAAATGCCGTACGTAAACAATAATTTTTTTATATTCATTATCTCCCTTTTATTTGATGACATAGTATCAAACTAAAAATATTATTTACAATATTTAGTTTATTTAAGTTTGCACTGGGCAGAAAAATAATAGATTGTATACTAAATAATGAACCTAAAGTAGATATCCTCGTTATCTTATGAAAGAAAAATATGAACAAAAAATTAGGCTGTTTTATATCTCTTTTTTATTATTAACCAACTCTTTACTACTCTCAAATCCTATGCAAATTAATCGCGGTTTTTTATTTTCTATTGAAGGCACTGAAGGTTGTGGAAAATCAACTCTCATTACGAAACTTGCTCAAAAATTATCCGATGTTCAATTAAACGTGGTAACAACACGAGAACCAGGAGCGACTGAACTTGGTAAAAGTTTGCGAACGCTATTAATGAATAAAACAGCCCCAACTTGTACACTTGCAGAATTTTTATTATTTGCAGCAGATCGTGCTCAACATTTCCACGAAATTATTATGCCTTCTTTAAACAAAAATCAGATTGTTATTTGTGACCGCATGGCAGACTCATCGCTGGTGTATCAAGGCTATGTAAAAGGGCTTGATCAATCAAAAATGGCATTTATTAATCAATGGGCAATGCAAGATCAGCAACCAGATATCGTTTTTTATTTACAGATAGATTCTGAAAGTGCGTTGGCAAGAGTTACCCAAAGAAACAAGCACCACAACGAAGAATCAGTTGCTTTTGAAAAAGAAATTTTAGAAAAAAAACAACAATTGATTGATGGTTTTGATACAATACTACAAGGCCGCTCAAACGTTTTTGTTATAGATGCTACTGCACCTGCTGATGAAATCGCAGAGCAAGCATTTCAAGTAGTTATGTGTTACCTTGAAAACAACAATGAATAGACCTGCACATCATCCAACTCATTTATGGATAAGTGACCCGCAAACTCTTCAAGCTGAAGTCATAAGCCTTATACAAAGCAAGCTGTGCGCGCATCAAGCTTGTCAGCAATGTGTAACATGCAGGCAAATTAAAGACAAAGAACATCCGTGGGTTATTTGGCTTACGCCTGAACGTTCATATTCACTCGATCAAATTGATGAAATTCTACATACTGCATCATTTAAACTCGATCAAGGTGAGTATCGCTTTTTTATATTACAACAAGCAGAACGACTTACTGATCATTGCTCTAATCGACTATTAAAAACAGTTGAAGAACCATTTGAAGGGTATAATTTCTTCTTTTTAACAGACCGCCCAGAGATGCTGCCATTAACCATTCAGTCTCGCTGTGTTGTTAAAAAATTTCAGTCTCAAGTTGATGATACATACAAGAATTTATTGCATTCATTCTTCACGTTACAATTTAATGACCCGATCAATTTTATTAAACAAGTTGATTCTCTTGACATTAAAGAACAAGAATCTAGAAAATTAACTGACGATCTTTATAACTATTGGGCAACTGAATTAAAAAGAGATCTACATAACCAAGATATTCAAGAACACAAAGCCCAAGGAATGGTCAACGTTTTGCAATGGGCTATAAAAAATCCTGCTATGACAGGCGGATCAAAAATATTTTGGAAAAATTTATATCTTTCTGCTGATTATGCGACAAAAACTAAAAAAGCTCTGGACTAGTTTTTTATTTTTCTTAGAACTGCAACTCTTAATTTCTGTGGTGATGCTTCCTATTTTAATTGCATGGGGACTTTCTATATCAGTTATGACGATTGTAGGAAATCTTGTTTTTGCACAATTTTTAACTGTATTTATTTTTGTATCAGCTGTTATATTTACCTGTGATATTTTTGGTATTCCCAATTCATTGGCTACCGGATTACTTGAATGGGTAACCAATATTTGGGACTATTTTTTATCTTTTGGATCAGTCAACTGGCTTGTTGGGTACCCAAACTATTTATTTCCACTTTCTGTTCTTGCAGCAATTGTAGCTTGTATGCTCTATAGCAAAAAAAAATACACACAAAACCAACGTATATTTTTTTTGACATGCTTATATCTATGCATACCTCTTGCCAAAGTCACTTTAAAAAAGAAATATAGTCACTCAGTTATCATGCAAGGAAATCAAAACTTCTATCTTATTGAAAAAAATGGAGTTATCTATGCATTTGATTGCGGGGCTTTAGGAGCTCGTCCTTCAAGTCAATCATGGATAGAATATACACTTGCATCTCATATGATCAAAACTTTTGGAGCAACTCATATCGATATGCTGTTTTTGTGTAAATCTAATTCCAGAACCACTGCAGCTGCACAAGCGCTTCAAGAACATATCCCTGTCAGGCGTACAGTTTTAATTTCATAATTACAGTTATTTTAAAAATCATTGTATTCAAATATTTGACCTTGATAACTTATTCTTACAAAGAAATAAAAAATATTGTTACACAAAAAGGAAAAACTTATGAAAAAACTATATGCAGCAACTCTATCAATGCTTTTTATCAGTTGTGCAACCGTACAAACAGGAGAGTCTGATGTGCCTGCAAAATCAATGTCTCCTCAAGCAGCAAAATTTGCAAGCATGGACAAACAAGAAAAAAAAGCAATGATGCAAAAAATGAGTCCTGATGAACGAGCAGCTTTTAAATCTCAGTTAACTCCAGAACAACAAAAAAAGCTTACAGAACAGCAACAAAAACAAAAGCAAATGCCACGAAGAATGGCTCGTAGACAAGCTCGTAGATCAGGTAATCAAGGCTAAAATTATATTTTGATCATAGTAAGGTGATGTTTAACACAATGAAACATCACCTTTTTTTAACGTCAAAATTCAGTCAGCAATCATTAATCATTCAAATAAAACAACTGAACAAAATAACAAAACTGTTGATTTTAAAGCAAATAATCTGATAAGTTATTCATATAGAAATTACTTATCGTAAGTAATACTACAAAAAAAGGAACTGTTATGAAAAAATTACAATTATTAGCATTATCAATGCTTCTTTCAACATCAATGGTTATGATGTCTAAAAATACAACAAGAGTACAAAATGCAGATGGATCAATCACAACGACAACCTGTAAAGGTAATTCTTGTACCATTCGCGAAAACTCTAGAAATCATAAAAAGTGCACAAGTAATAGCTGTCTACGCCATCAACCACATGTTGTGATAGAAGAAGTTATTCCTACAACTGTTGTGGTAGAAGAAATAGCTCCTGTAAGAACAACACGAACTTCAACAGTACGTAGTTCAAATTTCCCTGGCACTCGCTCTAAAAAAGTAACTGAATACAGAACAACGCGCCCTGCACTACTAACAAACTCAGATGATGTTGTTACGACAACAGAAACAACGACAGTTATTCAGGATTAAATTATTAAACTCTTGTACTCATAAAAAAAGGAATTATTATGAAAAATTTAAAATTTTTAGCGTTATCATTACTTCTTTCAACTTCTGCATGCATGATGAACGCAAGCGTTGTAGAAGAAACTACGACAACGACAACGACGTCAGACATGGTCACAGTTGAGCCAGTTGCTGCGCCAGCTGTTGTGACTGAAACAACTGAAAAAAAGTGTGATGGTTCTCATTGCTCACACAAAACTACAACAAAAAAATGTCAGGGTTCAAGTTGTTCAAGAAGATCTATGTTAACTGAAGAAGACGAAGGTACAACAAGAAGAACACGACGAAATAGTGGAATGACATCTGAGCAACGAGCTGAACGCAGGTCAACATGGCAAAATATGACACCACAAGATCGTGTAGAAAGATCTTCATGGAAATCAACACGTCAAGTAAAACCAAATGGTAATGTGGTTACAACTGAAACATCTGTTGTAAGCTAAATTGATAATGTTTAGATACTAAACATAAAAAAAGAGGTGCACTGTTTTTACAATGCACCTCTTTTCACGTCAAAAAAATCACAAAAGTCATAAATTTAATCAAAAAATTATTGATTAAAGCAATATAAATACTGTATTATTATTTCATATAGACAATAAAAACCAAATCAAAAAGAAATAATATGTTTAAAATTAATTATACATCATTTCATAAATATATATTTTTTCTTGTATTAGTTCCTATAAATACAGATTTCTTTTCATACTTAGATGCTTGCGCAGCACATACGTTACTGCGAGCAAGTTCAAAACATATTCCAAATTTAATTTCTCAAACAGATGCTCATGCAAAAGAAAAAGTGTACCCTTCCCTTTTCTATATGACCCCAGATTCTCAGGTAGCAAAACCAACAATAGTTCAACCTTTTTTAAAAAAAATAGAATATAAAAAAGATGCTTCTTACATAGAAAATAGTGCATCTAAATTTGATACAAAGATGCAAGTTTTGCAGACAAAATTTAAGAATGAAACTGAACTTTTTACTGTAAAGCTATCAGAAATTTTAACAACTCTTGAAGAAACATTTAATGAATTGACCTTGAAAATTTTAGAGCAAAAAACAGATGAACCGAGGGCAAGGACAACAAAAGATTTGCATCCTCAACAACTCACTCGAGAGCAAGCCCTTATTGAAATTAAAAATGTTGTAGAAAAAATCTTTGACCCCAATGATCAACGCCCTTTGTCTGTGTATCTACAAGAAGCAAATTCATTCAGTCAATATCTTGATACGCAAACAGATAAACAAATTATTGAGGGTCTTACATTCTTACAAGAGCATCAGCACAGAAAAAGTCTGCTATGGGATACTCTTTTTTGGATGCAAGCAATACAAGAAAGAAAGCTGAATGAAATTCCAGCAAAGCTCAATCTTAAAAATTTTCCTAAAGAAATCGTAATTGCTGAGTTAACAAAAAAATCTAATTTAGAATAATTTTACAAGTAAGCAAAAAGGCCTCTTGAAATCAAGAGGCCTTTTTGTATTTTTTACTCTTCCCAATCAAGCGAACCAGCTGCCTGGTATTCAGTCACACGAGTTTCAAAGAAATTCTTTTCTTTGCTTAAATCTGTTGCTTGCGACATCCAAGGAAATGGATTTTCTACATGATAAATACTTTGCAATCCAATACGCTCTAAACGACGATCGGCAATATGTTGCACATAATCAACAAATTGCTGGCTTGTTATTCCAAGTAAACCATCTGGACAAGCACTGATTGCATACGCAATTTCAAGCTCAACTGCTTGTTTAATTAATGAAACAATCTCTTGCTGGAAAGCTACTGTCCAAATTTCAGGATTTTCTGTACGAATTGTGTTAATCAAATCACAACCAAATGCTAAATGAATACTTTCATCACGCATAATATATTCAAACTGCTCACCAATGCCTACCATTTTATTATGACGGCGCAATGACAACATCATTGCAAAACCAGCATAAAAGAATATTCCTTCCATGATCACGTAATACCCTACAAGATCATGGACAAATTGTTGTGTTGTCTTGGCATCAACAATATCAAAGTTAGGGTCAAAAATAGATTTTGTTAAATTAACAACGAAATCATCTTTTGCCTTAATAACATCAACGCTTTCATACATGTTGTAAATCATATCTGGATCAAGGCCAAGTGTATCGCAACAATAAATAAACGTATCGGTATGCACAGCTTCTTCAAATGCCTGTCGTAATAAATATTGACGACACTCAGGATTTGTTACATGACGATACACTGCAAGCACAAGGTTGTTTGCCGTTAATGACTCGGCAGTTGAAAAAAAACCAAGGTTTAAAAGAACTAAATGGCGCTCTTGAGGAGTCAGCGCTGTTGCAGATTTCCATTGTTCAACATCTCGTTGCATTGAAACTTCTTCAGGAGTCCAATTATTAGCAATTCCACCTTGATAATATTTTCTTGCCCATAAATATCTCATTGGTAAAATTTTATTAGGATCTGTTTTTGAATCTCGAATTATTCCCATACTATTCCTTTTTTACTGGCATGAATCACAGCTTGGATCTATCAAGCGACATGATTTTTTTGCTACTTCTTCTATTTCTTGATTTTCATCTGTTGGTGCATTATCTTGCGACGCTGATACAACTGGTGCAGTTGTACTATCTTTGTACTCACGCATTTGAGTAAATCCATATTTTTGCGCATCAAGTGTTGATTTTTCTACCTGACTAACCGCAAGTGTTCGTAAATAGTAAAAAGTTTTCAAACCAAGCTTCCAACCTGCCATGTAGACATCATGTAGTTTTTTACCTGAAACTCCTTGCATAAAAACGTTATGAGATTGAGACTGATCAATCCATTTTCCACGAGCAGCTGTCATTTTAACCATCCACTCTGGATCAATTTCAAAAGCTGTTTTATACAACGAACGAATATCAGCAGGAATTTCTTCAATCTGTTGAATACTTCCATCATAATATTTAATACGATCTCGCATCTGCTCATTCCACAGATTTAACTTCTTAAGATCATCAACAAGATAACTATTTAAAACTGCAAACTCTCCACTTGAGTTTGCTTTTGCATATAAATTTTTATAAATCGGTTCAATACACGGAAACGAGCCTGAAATATTTGAAATTGTTGCTGTCGGTGCAATCGCCATGGTATTAGAATTCCTCATGCCATATTTTTGCACAGCCTGACGAACTACAGACCAATCTTTTGTCTCTTTACCAAGCAAAGGAATCTGCATGCCACGTTCTTTTGATAATAAAGCAATCGTATCGATAGGGAATATATTTCGATCCCACTTAGAGCCTTTAAACGAAGCATACTGACCACGCTCTTGCGCTAACTGTGATGAAGCTAAAATTGCATAGTATGAAACCATTTCAATAAGTTGGTCTGAGTAATCCATAGCTTCCTGAGAATCGAAAGGAACACGAAGCTGAAATAATGCATCTTGTAATCCCATCACCCCAAGCCCTACTGGACGGTGGCGTTGGTTTGCAACTTGCCCTTCAATAGTAGGATAAAAATTAATATCAATAACGTTATCAAGCATACGCATTGCTATTTTTACTGCATCGGCTAACGCAACTTCATTGATTTCTCCATTTTTAATAAACTTCGCTAAGTTTAATGAACCAATATTGCAAACCGCAGTTTCTTCACGACTGGTATTCAATGTTATTTCGGTACATAAATTTGATGAATGAATAACACCAACATGATCTTGTGGCGATCGAACATTACATGCATCTTTAAATGTTGGCCATGGATGACCAGTTTCAAAAAGCCTTGTCAGTAATTTACGCCATAACTGTTTTGCTGGCATTTTTTTAAATAGCTTAATTTTACCTTCTTCAGCCATTTGCTCATACATAACATACTGCTCTTCAAATTTCTTACCATAAATTTCATGAAGGTCTGGTGTTTCTTCTGGTGAGAACAATGTCCATTGGGCATCTTCTTCAATTCGCTTCATAAACAGGTCAGGAATCCATGCTGCTGTATTCATGTCATGTGTACGACGACGTTCGTCACCGGTATTACGACGTAAATCTAAGAAATCTTCAAAATCATAATGCCATGATTCAAGATAAGCGCACACTGCACCACGACGGCTACCACTACGATTAATAGCAGCTGTTGTGCTGTTTGCAACATTTAAAAATGGAATAACACCCTGTGAACAGGTGTTAATCGAAGTAACCATTGCCCCTGTTCCACGCAAAGCAGTCCAGTCATTTGCAACTCCGCCAGACCATTTGGACATTTGAGCGTTATCACCAATGCATTTGAATATATGATGTAAGTCATCATCAACAAAGGTAATGTAGCAAGAGCTTAATTGTGCTTTATTTTGTCCTGCATGCAAAAGAGTTGGTGTTGATGAAACAAAGAGCATCTTTGATAAAAGATCATAAAATTCTACGGCTTTTTTATTTTTATCTTGTTCATTCATAGCAAGACCCATAGCAATACGCATCCAAAAAGCCTGAGGAAGCTCAAAGCGAACATCGTCAAATTTTTGTAAATATCCTGCATATATAGTTTTTAAACCTAAATACCCAAATAAGTCATCGCGGTCAGTTTGCAATGCCTGAGCAAGATACGCAAGGTCATAACTTAAAAGAGCTGCATCAAACAACCCAACATCAATTCCTCGATGAATTCCTTGCATGAATGCTGACTGATAAACAGATTGGTAGGTTGCTTCATCATATGATTGTCCTGTAACTTCATACAATATTGCATGATTTAATAAACGAGCTGCAACAAAACTGTATGCTTGATCAAGCTCTGAAAATGGTACAGTTGCCAAAACAATAACATTATTAAAATCTTTCATACTCATAAAATCGAACATGCTTTGTCGTGCTGTTGCAACGATTTTATCAATATCAACCTGTAGCTCATATCCAAGAGCTGCTCTTGCAACAAGCTTTTTAATGTCTGAAGAGCTGAAAGATACCGTTGTCATGTCTTTGAGAGTTACATAAAAATTTTTATCAAATAACTTTGTATTTTGGTTTACCACTTTCAACTCCCGCTCGTCAATGCTTAAATTACATATTGAATTTTTATTACGGTAAAAACTAAATTTGCACGTACTTATAATTACAATAGAAAAAAAGATTATTTAAAAAATAATTTTAATCACGTAAATATTCTTAAGTAAGCGCTTTTTTAGCATTTTTATTAAGTAGATTACCTAATTTACGAGTGCTAATCAAGCGATATTTTTTAATTTTTTTACAAAAAATAATTCATAAAAAATGTGTTGATTTTATATTTTTTTTCAGGAAGAAAACTTTTTATAAATTATAAAAACAACTCTTTGCATGCACCAAAAAGCATCATTTGAATTGTTTATTATAGTTACAAATTCAAAACATTGACAAACAGGCATTTGATCTTGGTATAATAAAATCAGAAAAAGAGAAAAAAATAAGTAAACCAAAGGGGGATATCATGAGTTTATATAAAAAAAATCTACTTGCATGCGTCATGCTCATTTCATCAACATTATTTAGCTGTCGTCATGAACTAGATCATGGAATCACTGAAATCAAAACTCAAACTGAATTACAAAATATTTTAACAAAAAGCCAAGGTCCAGTTGTAATTTCGTTATCCATGCAAAATTGTGGATGGTGTCACAAAATGGCTCCCATTATTGAAAAAGCTGCTCATAATAAAAAATTTGAGAATATCGCTTTTTATAAAGCCGATGCTCACGCATTAACCCCAGATGAGGGAAAAGAATCTATCCCAACTGAAGATATTGTTGTTCATGCCCTTGCAGGTCAATTAGGTAACAATGATGAAGTAAAAGTACAATTATTAAAAAATACAAAAAAATCTGATAAAAATGAGCAAGGCGATACAATTATCACCCATGTTCCAGGCTATCCTTTTATCATATTTATAAATAACGGAAAATGTGTTGGAAAACAAGTTGGTGGAATAGTAAGAACTCAAGAACAAATAAATAAAAAAATATCTGAGGAACAAGTTTTTGCTGACAAACTATCAGCTATCTTTCCTAATTCAATTGATAACGATACAAAGCAAAATAAATTTAACTTGATACAGCGTAATACACAAAGAACTCAAGTAGGTGCATAATGAAAAAGGGCGGAGTTTAATCCGCCCTTTTCTATACTCTATAATTAAAGTTTATGAAACAAGTAGCAATGCTACAACTGACATAAGTTTAATCAAAATGTTTAATGCTGGACCAGATGTATCCTTGAAAGGATCTCCAACTGTATCACCAACAATAGCCGCTTTGTGTGCATCAGAACCTTTGCCACCTAATTCACCAGATTCGATGAATTTTTTAGCATTATCCCATGCTCCACCGCCATTTGCCATCATTAATGCTAGCAATACACCTACAACAGTCGCACCAACCAGTAAACCACCTAAAGCATGTACGCCTAGAAGGTAGAAAACTACGATTGGAGCTAGAATTGATAATACACCAGGTAAAACCATTTCTTGCAATGCTGCTTTGGTTGCAATTGCGATACAGCTTTCGTAATCAGGATCTGTTGTACCTTCAGCTAAGCCTGCAATTTCTTTAAATTGACGACGAACTTCAACAACCATTTTTAATGCTGCATCACCAACTGAACGCATAGTTAATGCTGAAATTAAAAATGGCATAACTCCGCCAATAAATACGCCTGCTAATACCGTAGGATCAATAACGTTAATTGCATCAATGCCTGCTTGTTGAGCAAACGCGTTGAATAGAGCAACTGATGTCATTAACGCTGAACCAATAGCAAAACCTTTACCCATAGCTGCTGTTGTGTTACCAAGAGCATCTAAACCGTCAGTGATTTTACGAACTGATTTATCAAAACCAGCCATTTCTGCAATACCGCCTGCGTTATCCGCAATAGGCCCGTACGCATCAACAGTCATCGTGATACCAACTGTTGCAAGCATACCAACTGCAGCGATTGATACACCAAATAAACCACCGCCGTAAGTAAATGCTAATAGAGTTGCACCAGACAAGAATAAAACAGGGAATACAGTTGATTCCATACCTACAGATAAACCGTAAATAATGTTGGTAGCTGCACCAGAAATTGAGCTGCGAGCAACATCAACCATTGGTTTTCCGCCTGTATAATATTCAGTGATCATACCAATAGCTACACCTGAAATACACCCAATGATAACTGCTACAAAGTAGTTCATATCAATTGCCATGTAATTCATATATGCGTATGCAAGAGATAAGAAAACAACCATTGCAAAGTATGTTGCATTACGCAATAACGCTGCTGGAGATTGTTTGATTACATAACCAAAGAAAATACCGCACGCAGAACCAAAAAGTCCCAATGCTGATAAAACTAATGGTAATGAAACAAGATCAAAAGAGTAGCCAGCGCTTAATGCTAAAATAATCGCTGAAATCATTGCACCAACATATGATTCAAAAATATCTGCACCCATACCAGCAGTATCACCAACACAATCACCAACGTTATCTGCAATAACTGCAGGGTTTCTTGGATCATCTTCAGGAATACCTAGTTCTAATTTACCAACTAAATCAGCACCAACGTCAGCAGACTTAGTATAAATACCGCCACCAACACGAGCAAAGAAAGCTACTAAGCTTGAACCTGCTGCAAATGCAGTTAACACTTGAACAAAATGAGATAATTCAGAAGTAAAAAAGAAAACAACCCCAAGACCTAAAAGCCCAAAACTTGCTACTGCAAATCCCATAACTCCGCCGCCAAAGAAAGCTGTTAACAAAGCCGCTGATTCACCTAAGTCTTTTGCAGCAATTGTTGTTCTTACGTTTGCGCCTGTTGCAGCACGCATACCGATAAAACCAACAAACATAGAAATTGCACAGGACAATAAAAATGCTGCAGGAACATAGAAATCATGAGTTGCATAAACTAATAATGCTGCAACTGCTAGAGCTACACCACTAATAATTTTATACTCTTCTCGTAAAAATATCATCGCACCACTACGAATAGCTAACGCAATTTTAGCAGCCTTGATATCATTAACCTTAATAGATGCTATGCGCATATTAAGGAAAAGAATAACAAGAAAGCCTAAAATCGATGCGCCAGCAATTATTGCGTATAAACAATCACTTGTCATAGCTAAACCACCTTTGAATTTATTGAAATTAAACTGACATTATAGTAAAAAAATACCTTTTTTACAGGCTTTTGTAAAGACTATCTTCTCTCAAAAAGGGCCGAATGATCGCTCTTTCCTTAAATGGGAACGTCAAGTGCCCAACAATTTGGTATTCATCACGACCTTTTCCAAGCACAGCAATCACACTACCTTGTCGCGATAATTGATACGCAAGTTCAATAGCTTTCGTTCTATTCAACTCTCGAATGTGCTCAAATTCTCTCATTCCCGTAAATCCTGCAACAATATCGTCTGCAATCGCTGCTGCTGATTCATCACGAGGATTATCTGATGTCACAATCGCAATATCAGAATATTTTTCTACAATTGCTCCCATCATAGGCCGTTTACTCCGATCACGAGCACCACCTGCACCAAAAACGACAACTAAGTGGTCGGTCATTTGGCGTAACGTTGAAAGAACCGCTTCATAGGAAGAAGGGTTATGAGCATAATCAATAAAGCAAGTTGCCCCATTTTTTAATGGGTACTGCTCCATGCGACCAGGAATTTGCGCCAGTGAAGCTGTTGTAGGTTCTATTGATGCAAAAGAAAAACCAAGACTGTGCATCACAATAATTGCGGATAATAAATTATACGCATTAAATTTACCAACAAGATTTGCATGAAATGCATACATATTTTCATCATGCTTAAGTTGCAATAAAATTGATCGTGATGAAAGCGTCGCTAATGCATATCTTGTAGCTGTTGGATTTTCTAACGAAAAAGAACTATACAAAGGATATTGATAAAGTAATTGAGCTCCTGATGGATCTTGCGCATTAATAAACATATGAGCTGGATCTTTTACCATGCTAAAAAAAGTAACCTTAGCATCCAAATATTCTTGCATATCTTTATAAAATTCAAGATGCTCTAACGAAAAATTAGTAAAGACTCCTGCGTCAAACTCAAGTCCATATACACGATATAAACTTAATGATTGAGCTGAGACTTCCATCACAACATATTCCATTTCTTGCTGCACACACAAATCAAAAAACATATGTAAATGTTCAGGTAAAGGTGTTGTTAAGTTTACTGCAACAAGCTGAGAACCTATTATTTTTTCAGCAGTGCTGACAAGGGCTACTTTTTTTCCTTGTTCTTTGAGCAAATGGTAGATCATGTAGGAAGTTGATGTTTTACCTTTTGTCCCAGTTATTCCAATTAATTTTAATTTTTTTGCAGGATGATTGAGTGCTTGCGCTATCATCTCAGCTAAAGCTTTACGGCAATTTTCAACATAGATACATGAAATATGAGATCGAATCATGTCGTCAATAACATCACTTGGCAACACAACACCCTGCTGCACAACAATAGTTGTCGCACCTTTTTCAAGAGCTAAACGAATGTAGGCAGCGCCGTTTTCTTTTGTACCTGGAATCGCTACAAAAGTAGAACCAGCCCCCACGTTGTCCGTGTGGCTGGTTACAGGATATATTTTTGGTAATTCTAACTTCATGGTTATACGCGTTGACTTTCGTAAGTAGTAAGACCTTTTTTCACCACGGCAATAAACCAAAGAACACCGACGATGTTTACAATAAATAGACCTGCATTGACCAAATCTGCAATATTTAAAATGAGGTATACATCCATATACGTTCCAAAGAAAGCACTTGCTGCGTATAATAATGGAAAAATGTACATACATTTACCGCCAGTTAAAAAGCTCCAACAAATTCTGCCAAGATATGCATATGAAACTAAAACGCTCACCCCAAAATTAATAACTAAGAACGAGATAATCCAGCCGCCAAACCAACCAAATACAGTTTCGTATGCTGAGATAACCATAGCTGAACTGGTTTCACCGCTACCGTTATTCCAAACACCACTTGAAAGCAATGATAACGCGATCATTAAACAAACAATGTGGGTGTTAATATAAACACTCAACATAGATAAAACACTGTCTTTAACTGCATGCTCACCCGTTGTAGCACCAAATGCAACCGCTGCTGTCCCTAAACCTGCCTCATGAATTAAAATGCCACGTTGAAAGCCAACTGCTATTGATTTTTGTAAAGCATAGCCAAAAGAACCACCAATGAAAGCTTGCGGATTGAAAGCTCCATCAAATATCAAATAAAATGCATGTGGGATCATTTGATAGTGATACATTAAAACTATTAATGATGAACCAACAAAAAGAGCAACTTTAAAAGGAACTAAAAGATCTAAATATGAAACAATACGCTGCGCACCACCAATTAAAACATACCCAATAAAAGCTAAAGCAAAATAAGCAGTAATATAAGGATCAATCCCCCATGTTTTTTGTAATGCAAGGCCAACAGTATTACACTGAATCATATTGCCACCAAACAATGCATAACCTAAACAAAATATAGCAAATGCATATGATAAGAAAATTCCCATTGGCAACAAGCTTAAATAGAGCATTGGTCCGCCTTTAGCACTTCCAAATCTATACTTGCCAATAAAAGCCATTCCTAAATATACTTCTGCATACCGAAGGGCTACTGCACATGTTGAAGCTACTAAAAGCCAAAATACTGCACCTGGTCCACCAATACATATTGCAGCTGGAACGCCTGATAAACTACCATTTCCAATATTTGCACCAAGCGTATTAATAAATGCTTGAAATGCTGTTAATTCGCCACTTTTTTTAGTCGCAGAAACATCTACCTGTGGAGAAAAAATCATGCCAATAGCACTAAAAAAATGCCGAAATTGAACAAAGCGTAATTGAAGCGTCACAAAGACAGAGACTCCAAAAATACCAATTAACAAAGGAAAGCTCCATATATTTTGAGCCGCAATGGTAATAATAGATGAAATATCCATAGTATTCCTTAATTAAAGAGCGATTATGTGGTATATCTGTTTATTAGCATACATAAAAACTTAAAAGAATCACGCAAAAAATAGCTGATTTGCGATCGAATTTTAATTCAAAAAGGATGTCCCATGAGAATTATGGCTCTTGATCTTGGTGATGCATGGGTAGGAACTGCTTTAACAGATCAACTAAGATTTTTTGTTAAACCATATAAAACTGTTGCTGCAGCAGACCTTGAAATATTTTTAACACAAGCGCTTGTACAAGAAAAAGTTTCTGAAGTTGTTGTTGGCTATCCAAAAACAATGCAAGGAACCGAAAGCGATCAAACTCGCTTAGTTGTTGCAACCAAAGAAAGATTACAGGACATGTTCCCTTTAATAAAATGGGTTTTATGGGACGAACGATTAACAAGCAAACAAGCACAAAAAATTCGTAGCCCGAAAAATAAAGAAGAAAAACTTGCACAACACTCAATCGCTGCTGCTATAATACTTGAATCGTATTTACCTTTTAGCAATCAATCAATTTCTTGACATTAATAAGCATCTTTATTTAAAGTCTTTTAATAAAAAGAACATGCAACATTATTAAAATGAAAATGGAGTAATAATGAAGTGTAGAAAGTGCTCAGGTCTCATGATTCAGCAATCTTTTTTCGATCACTTTTTAAGCTTTGAAGGATGGAAATGCTTAAATTGCGGAAAGGTCTCTTTAAAAAAAGAAAAAACATTAGAGTTTGACCACTTTGGAATATTTTTACAACAACAAAAAGTTAAGAAATAAATAGGCTTCATGTCATACATCATAACTATTCAGTACCCATACCAGTATCTTGAAGTGAGTATTGCATGCAATTCAATTACACTTGAAACAGTGGTGGTACCAAAAATACAAGCTGTTGGATTAATAATTCCAACGCTTGCACAACTGCTAACAAACCATGGTCTGATTTTATCAGACATTGCATGCATTGGAATCAATACAGGACCTGGTCCATTTAATACCTTACGAGCAATTATTGCAACAGCAAATGGAATTTCGTTTGCTCAAAAAACTCCTTTAATTGATTGTAATGGCTTAGAACTTCTTTTGCAGGAAAATAAACAAGAACATCAAGTCGCAATTCTTGACGCCTTTGGTAACGATGTTTATTTTGCAATAAAATCATCTGGGCAACAAGGCTATACATCTATTTGCAATCTGGTTGAAATGCTTAATAACACGTATAAAAATCAGTCATTATTATTTGTAGGCAACGGATCAGTTAAGCATCAATTGTATATTTCTCAAAAATTTGCGGGCAATGCACACATTGACCAAGAACTACTCTTTGCAAGTTCAACTGCACTGCTGAATCAAACCTATAAAAAATATCGTGAAAACAACACAGCTACAGAAATTTTTCCCTTGTACTTTCAAAGCCCTGTTACCAAATCTTAAAAACTATTTTCTATGCAAAAATTAAAAGAGACTTTTTAGCTCACACCTCAAAGTCTCTTAATGTATTTTTAGTTTATGAAACTATTTTGGATTCTGTTGTATAAAATCTAGAATTTTACGAGCTCCATCATCAGGAGTACCTTGTGAATTATCAATCCACAGGTCATAATTATTACCTTCATGCACAGAATAATAATGACTTGCAGCATGTCCAATAGGACTTGTACTGCGAGCTTGTTCACGAGCTTGCAAAATATCAAGCGGGACTGTTACACCAATAAGATAGACGGGACAACCTTGTAACTGTTTGAGCAAATCTTTTATCCATGCTTGCTCATACATAATGTAATCAACCACAACATTATTACCTGCTTTTGCATACCCAGCTATAGCTGCATGCATACCTTTGATAATTTTTTGACCAGATTGCCCAACATGTAAAGAGACAATATTATTTTCGATCGTTACACATCTTAAATCATTTCCAAAATCAGCATCAGCTTTT
Organism: Candidatus Chromulinivorax destructor; assembly: GCF_003366055.1. NCBI lineage: Bacteria > Candidatus Babeliae > Candidatus Babeliales > Candidatus Chromulinivoracaceae > Candidatus Chromulinivorax > Candidatus Chromulinivorax destructor. The sequence goes on from NZ_CP025544.1 coordinate 527,290, forward strand.
ACCCCTAATGTTCCATGCTCATCAGGAAACAGATCATTAAAAAAATTATCAATACCAATGGCAAGGTAGGGAACAGCTGCTAAGCGCTGAATACTTTTTTGCAAACTTGATTTACCTGCAGCAGAGGGACCATTAAGAATAATAACAATACCAAATGTATCTGTTTTAATGTTTGTTCTAGATTGCTTATACATAAAAAAACTCAAGGCTACAAAGAAAACAAATGCAATTATTTTATACATCAATATATACTCCATGCATTTTTTATATAATAAAAACAAAACTGACAATGAAAAAATTTAAAATCTTACAATTCAAACTGAAATTATTGTAAACTGATGCTATACAAAAATAATATCACAATATAAGCATACAACAAAATAAGGTTGAAAGATGAAATATAATTTTAAAATAGTTTTAATTATGATGATCTCTTTTCAATGGAACGAAATTGAATCGATGGTTACCTCATATAACAAATCAGATGATCACGTATCAGCGAGCAATGAATATGAAGATATGTATGCTTCTATAAGCCCTACCAAACCAGAGCATATCGCCAAAAAAAGCAATGGTAATTTTTATGAGAATGTAGTTGATGCGTTAGATCATTATTTTACAACACCTATAAACGAGATTGAAAATAAAATTGATACGACACCTGAAGTGACATCCTTTATAGGTTCTCAAGATACTAAAAACAGTGTGTATGATTACCTATTTGAAGATGAAGAAAAAAAAGAAAAAACAACCGATACGTTGACTCAACTAACAGAACAAAGCGTACATCCTATTTTATTATCCGCAATTAATAGTCCAGACAAAGGCATGCAAGCTGCTATAAACTTTGTACTGAGCGAATCAAACGTTAATAATCAAAACAATCCAACAGAAACCAGTCCATTACATTTTGCAATCAAATATAATGCCTATAACTTAGCAGCACTTCTTATTGGTGCAGGAGCAAACGTCAATGCACAAGACATAGATGGTTACACTCCGTTACATAGTGCAGTGATATATCATCACAATGAGGATACTACCAATGATTCTATAAAAGCATTACTCAAGGCTGGAGCTAACTTGTATATACAAGACAAAGAGGGAAAAACTGCTGCAAAAATAGCACGAGAACTCAATATGATGCCACTTTATGACTTAATTGAGCAAGCTGCTGTCTATCGACTTATTAACTAAAAAGCATACAAAAAACACTCGTTTCAAATTGTAATAATTTGCAACAAAGAACCCCACCCCTTGCATTTCACGCTGAAAATAAACTACTATTATACATGCAAATAAAACATACTTTTAAAAAAGGAATTTATTATGAAATATACATATAGATTACTATTCATGTTATCACTCTTACCAGCAAGCTTACAACTAGAAGCAAGACATTATGGTGATTTTTTGCATGAAAAAGGAAATGACGTGCATGAAGATTCTGTAAATCATGATTTTAATTCATTAGCAGATGTCATGAAAATGATAGCACAACATAAAGCTCAAGGAACTTATGACGGTAGCACTCCATTACATTATTTAGCAAATGGTGATGAAAGTGATGCAGTTGAATTACAAATTGCTAAAGAATTAATGCAATCTCATCCTGAATTTATTAATGATCAAAATAATGAGAATCAGGAAAGCCCATTACATGTAGCTGCAGATTCAGAAAATTTTGAACTAATAAAAGCTCTTATTAACGCTGGTGCAAAAGTAAATGCTCAAGATGTCAATGGTAGAACAGCTTTACATTATATTGCTTTTGGAGACACTGAGAATGATGCTAACAATTTAAAAATAGCTCGATTTTTGATTGATCATGGAGCAGATCTGTCTATTATAGATGCTGTGCAACATGAAGAAGATGGAACTATTTTTGGAGGCCTAACAGCTGCTGATATAGCTGCTAAGTACAACACTGATTTAAAAATGAAAAAATTACTTGCTGATGCCTTAGCAAGTGAAAAAGGAAATGACGTGGATGAAGATTCTGGAAGTTTTGATTTTAATTCATTAGCAGATGTCATGAAAATGATAGCAAAACATAAAGCTCAAGGAACTTATGATGGTAGCACTCCGTTACATTATTTAGCAGAAGGTGACAACAATGATCAAGTTAATTTAAAACTTGTTAAAGAGTTGATACAATCTCACCCTGAATTTATTAATGATCAAAATAATGAGAATCGTGAAAGCCCATTGCATGTTGCTGTAGATTTAGAACATTTTGAACTCGTAGAGCTTCTTATTAACGCTGGAGCAAAGGTAAACGCTCAAGATCTAGGTGGTCGCACACCTTTACATTATATTGTCTTTGAAAACTATCACGCAGGTGATGCTAACAATTTAAAAATAGCTCAATTTTTAATTAAGCATGGTGCTGATGTATCTCTGAAAGATAACGATGGAAAAAATGTTCGCGATATAGCAATTGAACAAAAAGCTGAACCTGCGTTACGGTCACTTCTGTCAACTTTAAAAAATTTAAATATGTAAATTTAAATTAAAATAATCGGCTAAGAATAAAATATTCTCAGCCGATTATTTTGTATAGTATCATAATTCTACAATCTAAACAAACCAGAGACTAGACTAATTGCTCGCGTTGATCGAAGCACCGTGGGGGTTAGTAAACAAGCTACAAAGCCTGTTTGCTTGGTCAACTGCTTTTCAACATCAGTTAAATCACCTTCTGGACCAACTAATAGATAGTAGCTTTCGTGCATATCAATCGGACTATACCATGAAGAAAATGGCACACCCGTGACATCAAAATGAAATTTCTTGCCTGCAGTAGGAGTTTTTAACCAATCAGTAAGTTCTACTGGTGGCAAAATAGTTGGATAAGAAAAATCTTTTGACTGCTCTGCTGCTGCAATAGCAACGCGTTCTAATTTTTCTAATAATTTTGACGTGCAAGGTGTTTGGGTCTTTTCAGTTGAGAGTAACTGAATCGTCGTGATTCCAACTTCAGTTAAAGAATAAATAGCATCAGAAAGTGCATCAATTTTTAATAATGGAAGTAAAAAAGTTATTGCTGGCATAACTTTACTGTTAACTTTTCTATCTTTCCAAATACCGACAACTTTATTCTTACCTTCGCATCGCAAAAATAAAAATGAAATATTATGCTCTTTATCAAAAAGTATAACAGAATCACCTGGTTTTATACGAACAACATGCTTAAAGCGATGATACAGTTCATCAGAAGTGAACGTAATATCACCTGGATCTGTATCATGCGTAAAAGCTGAAACATCATTGCAATAAAATGCAAATTCATGTTTGTTTTCTTGTGATTTTTTTTTCTTATTCAGCATATTTTGATTTAAACCATTCAAGAGTAGAATTATATGTTTGCGTTACCTGCATTTGTCCATACGCCCATGCAACATACGAAAGAAGTACCATAGTTTCATAATACGATAACTCCCTTGGCTCAGCTATTTGTTTGTTGCAATCAACAATAGGAAGATCACTATTTTCAATGTCGGCCCAATCATCGTCATCATCATCTCCAAAAAGATCATACAACATATCATCTTGCTGGAAATCAGGATTATCTATAAAAAAACTATTTTTTACTATAATAATTTTTACAATCTGAAAATCAGAATCTATTTGAAAATTAATGTATAAACCCTCTTGTTCTTGGCAGATAATCTCATGACAATTTATTTGCGAAATAACATCATCAACAGATTGTTGTAAAGATTGCATGTTTATCATTTTTTGTGACATATCTTGTTGAGTATACTCAATTTTATTATCTTGAAATATAGATGAGCCAACAATATGCTCATTTCCATCTGTGTCACAAGAAAAAAGAATAAAAGAATTTTCGATACATACATCACGAAGAGGTATTGCTACTGTTTGTATGTACGCGTAAGCATCAAACGACCACATAATACTGCATATTGCAATAATTCTAAGCTTTTCAAACATATATTTCCTTTTTATTAAAATCTAAAATCGATATATACTTTGACTATACATATCTGATGAATTTAAATTCAATGAATCCAATGTATATCAGTTTTTATAAAATTTTAATCACTTTTCAATGGTTTAAAAAACCTCATGAATATTAAACACTTGAGGATCAACATGTCATCGGCACCCGTGAATATTTTAATTATTCTTGATGGCCTTGGAATATCTGAGCAGAACTATTATAATGCTTTTTTTAAAGCATCTACTCCTCATCTTGATAGATGGAAATTTGAACATTCTTACACAACTTTACAAGCTGCTGGAACATTTGTTGGCTTGCCTGATGGCTATAATGGAAATTCTGAAGTTGGTCATTTTGCTTTAGGGTCAGGTAGAATTATGAAGCAAACTTCAACATTATTAAATCACTCTATGCAACAATCTATATTACAGAACTCTGACATCATAGCAAATCTATTAAAAAAATTCAATACAAACAGGACTGTACATCTCTTGGGACTCGCATCCAATGGGAATATTCATAGCAATATTGATCATCTTAAAGCTTTGATATTTGTATTAAAATCTCATGACATCACTAATATTTTAGTCCACGCAATTCTTGATGGTCGAGACACAGCCCCACAATCAGCTCAACAGTTTCTTGATGCTATTGCAACTGATTTAGAAAAATATAAATGCGGAAAAATTGCATCAATACATGGAAGATTTTATGCCATGGACAGAAATAATAACATGGATAGAACGCAAGCAAGCTTTTCAATTTTAACTCAAGAACAAACATCCAAAACATCTTATACGGATAAAATAAATCAAAGTTATGATCAAAATATAACTGATGAATTCATACAGCCAACTGCATGCATAGAAAATCATACGATTCAACAAGGTGATGGGGTTATTTTCTTTAATTTTAGGCCAGACCGCGCAATTCAACTGACTCAAAAAATTTTAGAACTTGATCTATCTTTTTTTGTAACCCCTGTGCTATACCACGCATCACTTGCAACAACGCCATTAATTACAGCTGCAAAAGCAGATAACACCCTGCTTGAAGTTATATCTGCTCACAACAAATCCATTTTTACCATCGCAGAAACTGAAAAATATGCACATGTTACCTATTTTTTTAATGGACATAAAGATATCAGACTGCAAGGTGAAGTACGAGTCTTAGTTCCATCTTTAACTGATGCTGATATTAAAAAAAATCCATGCATGCAAGCTGAAAAAATAACTGCTCATGTTCTAGAATCTTTACACACAAATCCATCTGATTTTTATCTGATCAACTATGCAAATGCAGACATGATTGGTCATTCTGGAAATTTAGATGCAACTATTGCAGCAATTGAATGCTTAGACAGAGAATTAGGACAATTATATGAAGAGGTTGTTACAAAGCGCAACGGGATTATGTACATAACAGCTGATCATGGTAATGCTGAAGTTATGCACGATACAATAACAGCACAACCATGCACAAGTCATACAAGTAATCCTGTACCTTTTTACATGTTATCATCAAACAACAAAGAAGATTTAACACTCACATCTCTTGCAGATGTAGCGCCCTTTATTTTAGAAAACATGAATATTACTGTTCCTGATGAAATGAAAAAATAAAGACTAGCGCTGATTTTTGTCCTAATTACCTACTTGATAAAAATCAAATATTTCCTGGGCTTGACTGTAATCAACTTGATACTGTTGCTTAAAAATTTCATCAAAATTTGTGCGCTCTAGCATAACCGATATTGATCCTTGTTCTCCATGTACAATTGCTATAACAGGATTGTATTTAAAAAACGATGCATGTAAACATTGCATAGCTTTGCGTTCAGTATATGAGGCTGCAATTACTCCATTGATTGCATGGCAAGCAGTACGTTGAGGATAGCTTTCATCATGCTTGCATAACAATGCGATTTCTGCACGCAAAGCTGCTTCATTAAGCATTTTACAATATTTTTGTTCATCAAAAGATGCATAGCAAATTTGAAAAAACATACAAAGTGAACTTACTAAAAAGATGTATTTATTAATTGTATGCATGGGGTTTCTTTCTAAAAAAATACTAATAATTTTAAAATTTCTTATGTAGAACTGTGTTTAATCTACCTTAAGAAATAGTAAATTCAAAATAACTTTTACAAAAAAAGCTTATGACAAAGAAATCTCTTTGTCATAAGCTTTTTTAAATTTTATTAACCAAATCTTTTACAAATTTCTAACTTGCTGAAGTCTTCCATAATTAACTGCATGTTTGTCATAACGTAATGCAGCTGAATTTATAGCTTTATCATGATCATCTACATTTTTTTTAGCTGGATACCAGACTAAATCCATATATTTATCTTGATAATGAGCAATATCTTTAAAACCAAACTTACCTTCATATAATGCACGAGCTTTTGTATTAGCTAAACGAGTAAAAATAGTAATCTTTGCAGCACCACGAGCAATCATATCATCAATAACAAATTGAAGCATTTTTGTTGCATACCCTTTTTTGCGATGATCTTTATCAACTGCTAAAAATAGTAAATGCCACCAATATAATGATTTTGGATAATATGCAAGAAAACCAATAGTTTGGCCACGCTCACGCAACACTTTTAATACCAGCTTATCAGATTTTGTATGCTGTGTTTCGCTGCGATTATCAAGCATAAAATCAACTGAATAGGTATTCATGCTTTCATCACTAATAAGCATTTTCCATTCATCAGCAAATATTTTTTTTATTGCTGCTTTATCTCGTGATTCAACATAGTCAACAATACCATTGTCATAAAAAAACCATGAGTATGCAAAAAATAGTCCCAGAAGACATGTAAGTATGCCTATAATTTTTTTCATGTTAGAGCCATAATGCCTAAAAAATTTTATCATCAAACTTCCTTTAAATATGAGCTAAAAATTTGTAAGTAAACTTATAAAATAAGATAGAGTAAACGGTCACAAAAATATAGATCTAAAGAACTTGTGACTCGTAGACGATCTCATACAAAAGTAATCCTTTTGATGGAGAATTAGGAAGAGTTTGCTCAGAATTTTTTGCATCTAATGCAGCTTGAACATCATGATGAGAAAGGTCATCTCGCGAAGCAACCGTTAAACAAGCTCCAACGATACGACGAATCATATAACGAAGAAATCCCCGGCCTTTCACCACAATCACATGAGCCTGCATAGCATCGTCAAATTCTAAATGAATAGAATGAACGGTGCGAATCGTACTTTTCATATCATAGCCGGTGCAAAAAGAACGAAAATCATGTTCCCCTACTAAAAGTTGAAGGGCTTTATTAAGCTCATCAAAATCTAATGGTCGTTTAAAATACCAGCCACAATGCTGAAATAAAGGCATTGGTCGTTGAACAAAAAAGAAATATTTATATGTTTTGAGAAAAACATTATGACGAGGATTAAAACCCTCAGGAACAATTGCTATGTCTCTGATTAAAATATCATCAGGTAAAGCATTATTCCATGCAAATTTTAAAGTTTCAGGTGCGATCTGCATAGCCAATGTAAAAGTTGCAACTTGCCCAAGGGCATGCACTCCTGCATCGGTACGAGACGCACCTGAAATAGTAATCTTCTGTTTAAAAACAGACTCGAAACAATCCTGCAAAATTTGCACGACAGTAATATTATGGTTTTGAAATTGCCACCCGTGATACGCAGTGCCATCATACGCAACTATAATTTTATACGCTGTCATACAAAAAATTCGCTTCTAGTAAAGAGTTGCGCAGTATGGTAATAATGCCATAATACGAGCTTTTTTAATCTCTTTAGAAACCATTTTTTGATATTTACAAGTGTTACCAGAAATACGAGCTGGTAAAATTTTACCACGTTCTGTTAAGAATTTACGTAAGAAACCAGCGTTTTTGTAATCGATTTCTGAAACTAGTCCAGGGTTGTTACAAAATCTACAGTGTTTAGCACCGCCTGAAGAATCTTTGCGTAGTTTTTTCTTTAAAAGACGCGCACTGATTTTTAATTTAATTTTTTTAGTCATAGCTTAATCCTACTCGTTATGATCTTCGAAATCTTCTTCATCTTCTTCATCAAAATTTACTGAAGAAGTTGCAGCTTTACCAGCTACTCCACCAACAATAGATTTTTCTTCAGGTTTTCTGCCTTTAAAGCCACCACGTGGTTTTAACAAGCCTTCCATGTCATTTTTTTTCAAAAATGAATCTACATCAGTCGGAGTATCTTCGAGAGATTCAGGACGTTTGTATTCTAAAGAAGTACCTTCTAAACGATGAATCATGTTTTTCATAATCAAAGTGTTAAATTTGAAAATGTAAGAAGCACGAATATCTTTTAACAATGCATCACGGTTTTCTAAAGCAACTTCAAAACGTGCTAAGAAATAAACACCGTAATCATTTTTTTTAACTGGATAAGCCAGTCTGTACTTGCCCCAACGCTCAAAAGAAAGCATTTCGCCTTGAGCTGAACGAACAGCTTTCAGGAAGTAAGACTTAATTGACTCAGTTTCATCCCCAGTAATCTCAGGGATAGTCAGAAATAACATTTCGTAACGTAACATACGCGCCCTATATGGATACTATACCCTGTAGATGATTACAGGCTATAATAGGTTAAACAAACAGTATTTAATATAAAAAGTGTATCAGAACCATAGTATTTTACTAGTTTTGATACACTTTTCATGTATTTCAAAATGAAAAAAGTAAGCAAACCTGATTATATAAAGATATACAAAGAGGTTTCACTTGTGCAATCTTACGCTAATCTTTGAATTCTTTGAACAACACGCCCAATAATTCTAAAATGATCTTTACCGCGTACTAAAGCTACTGGAGCTTCTTTATGGTTAACAGATTCAAGAACGATAAAATCGTCTGTGTATGTTACACGCATAATAGCTTTTACTGGAATATCGTTACCAAATTCTACAGCACCAATATCACCTGAACGAGTCCAAACCTCAGGAGAGATAATTAAAAAATCACCTTTTGTAAATGTTGGGAACAAGTTATTGTTATCGATTGATAATGCAAACATAGCATTATCAGATGTGTTTAATACTGGAACAAAAACTTCTTTAAATCCAGTTGTGATTTGCATTAATTGATTGTTGTATGGAGACGGGTTTGATGGAACATCGCCAACCACTGGAACAACTTGAATTTTAAGACTTACATCAGAAGTTTCTGGTAAGCTAACATTGTTGTCAATATTATCAGTTCTTTTGCGACGCTGAGCGAACAGCTCTAAAGGACTTAGCTCGAATGCATTTGCTAATTTTCTTAGCGAATCTTCATTCCAACGTCTTGTGCCATTTTTAATATGAGTTAAATAACTTTCAGACATTCCTGTTTTTTCAGCTAAAACTTTAGTCGTCCAGCCTTTTTCACGCAATAATTCTTTTACTCTTAGCTCTGTAGATGTTGAAAAAGACATTTCTTTCCTCCCGGTATCGGAAAATTTTTGGTAGTATAATAAATAAAAACAACTTATTACTATAAAGAGTATCTACAGGCAATTATTTGTCAAATGAAATAATTTCACAATGAAAGAAAAAAATATAAAAACGCAAGAAAACAATCCTATTCTATTTGAACTGGAACAAGGATATTGGCGTGAAAATAAAATTATTTGCGGTATTGATGAAGTTGGCAGAGGTTCTTTAGCTGGGCCTATTGTGACTGCTGCCGTCATTTTAAACCCCCATGCTATAAACGTTTTTTTAAAAGATTCAAAGCTCATGACAAAAGTTCAGCTTGAAATTATTTCAAAGTGGATCATGATGAACAGCACTTACAACATTGGTATAAGTAACAGCAGAATCATTGATCAAAAGAATATTTATGCTGCAACACAAATAACTATGAAAAAAGCACTATTTCATCTGTTGCAATCAACTGAAAAACAGCCTGATCTCATAGCAATTGATGCCATGCCACTCCCGTTAATTAATACACCCTATGAAAAAATCCCTGTTGCCTCATGGACGCAAGGTGAATCAAAATCAGCATCTATAGCAGCTGCATCAATTCTTGCAAAAGTAACTCGTGACAATATTATGAAAATTATGCATAACTCTTTTCCAGGCTATGGATTAGAAAAACATAAAGGATATGGAACAGCTGCTCACATACAAGCGCTTAAAAGTAATAAGGCTTGCGTTGTACATCGCTCAACATTTATCAAAAACTTTAAAGGAAAATCTGATGAAACAGCAAAACAACAAAGCCTCTTCAGTTAAAACAGACGAAACTTTTTTTGCTGAAATTCTTGAAAGCAACATTACCAACTGGCAAGCTCAAAGTTGGAAGTGGGATGCCATTCCTGAATTTGGTTCACTTGTCATTGCAACATCTGACAATCGTACGTTATTTGGTATTATTTATGACATTACAACAGGCCCTATTGACCCAATACGACAACCAGTTGCTTATCAAAAAACTCAAGAAGAACTCTTACAAGAACAACCACAAATTTTTGAATTTTTGACAACTTCTTTTTCGTGTCTTTCAATTGGTTATCAAGAAAATAATCAATTTTTTTATAACTTACCGCCACAGCCACCAAAAATGCATACATTTGTAGGCAATGCGACAACAGAACAGTATGCAACATGTTTTTCACATGAGCATTTTTTACACCTTATATTTAATACAACAGAACAGATCAACAGAGAAGAACTTTTACTTGCAATCATACGGCATCAATTACAACACAACGTATTAACCAAAAAACGACTCAATAAATTTATTGAATCGTTTTTTATGCTTAACAGGAATAATTACTTGCAAACAAAAATGTTTTTACCTCGTTTGCAAAAACTTTTAGAATCTACTGCTGGCTGGCAGGAGCTGGCATAACAATAATTTGTGGCCGAGTTTGTTGCTGCTTACCAAAAGAACCAAGTGCATACCCCCCAGTAGCACCAAGAACAACTCCAACCATTGCAACTCTTTTTTGGCCGCCTTCTTTTAACCACGTAAAAAAGCATTCAGAAAAACTTTTTGACCCATGGTGATTAATTTGCACGTTTTCAATAACAACCGACTCCGCTTTTCCAAACAAACCTGATTTATTCATATGAATCGACTTGCGAGAGCCATCTTTTAATGAATCTTGTATCATAGGCTCAATAACTTCTGCCTGCTGGACGGTATCTTTTAAAGAATCTTCCAGCTGAGTTTTTAATTTTTGCATATCATACGTCTTTATCTTTTCTGCAAAAGATGTTGCTTGGGTCTGAACTTTCTGAGATATCTGCTTTGAATAAACCGCCAAACGACTAAGATACGAAGCCTGTAATCCATTACAAAAACAAATTATTACTCCAAAAACAATGCAATACAATTTTTTAATCATGATAAAAACCTTTTTTAATATGTATATAATTAAAGATACCAGTCGATGTCTTTGCACGCAAACGGTGATAGGTATATTTAATGGTTCTGACTATCACATCTTTTTTGCACAATTATAAACAAAGTGCTTTGCGAAAATATTTTTCTTTGTGATACTTAATTAAAATAAAATGAGTCATTTTATAAGAGAAAATAACTCACCAAAAAAATTTAAAGGGTTATCTATGTTTGGCTTTATTAAAAATACATTACAAAAAATCTATAGTGCTGTTACTTCTCATTTCGTCTCTATATTTGCACAAAAAAAAATATCTCCAGAAACTTTAACTGAAATTGAAAAAATTTTAATTACTGCTGACACCGGTATTACCACAACAAAAGTAATTATTTCTTCACTTGAAAAACAGTATGCTGCAGGTACGATTGTCGATGGTAAGCAGCTTCAACTAGCTTTAGAAAAAGAGCTTCTTGCAACCCTTGCACAAGCTCAAACAGCTCCAAAAAACTCTTCAATTTTCTTGCTTATTGGCATTAATGGCAGCGGCAAAACAACATTTGCAGGCAAACTTGCATATTCATTTGTAAGCAAAGGTAAAACATGTATTCTTGCTGCCGCTGATACCTTTCGTGCAGCAGCTCCTGAACAACTCAAGTCATGGGCAACTGCGAGCGGTGCTGATATTTTTATGGGCAGCGCTCACCAAGACCCTGCTGCAATAGCCTTTGGAGCAACAGAAAAATTTAAACAGTCGCAAGCTGATGTTTTAATTATCGACACTGCGGGCAGACTGCAAACCAAAGAAAATTTAATGCGAGAAATCGAAAAAATAAAACGAGTTATTCAAAAACAACTTCCAAATGCAACAATTCATACACTTTTAACTGTCGATGCTATGCTTGGGCAAAATTCATTTCAACAAGCAAAAATATTTCATGAAGCAGTAAAAATTGATGGCATTGTCTTAACTAAAATTGATGGAACTGGTAAAGGCGGCATCATATTTTCTATCACACAAAATTTAAACATCCCGGTAGAATATATTTCATACGGTGAAAAAATGGGCGATATGAAGCTGTTTAACTCGCAAGAATACGTCACCAGTCTCTTAGGATCATTTACTGATAAACAAACTCATGAATAAGCTCATTTTACAAATTACCCAAGCTACCAGCTTATCAACACAGCAAGCCTGGTGGTTGCTGGAACATGTTACAAAAAAAAACAGAACCCAACTTGAGTATAATCCCCATGAGTTATCAGACGATGAGCAAGCTCAACTTGCTCATTACGTTCAAGAAGTCGCAGTTAAGCACAAACCACTTGCTTATATTCTTGGCTTTGTACCTTTTTTAGATCTTGAACTTATCGTACAGCCTCCTACGTTAATACCACGCCCAGAAACTGAGGCATGGGTACATGAAGTTATCTGTATGTTGAAAGAAACAAATATAGAAAATTTACGCATATTAGACCTTGGGACAGGTTCTGGCTGCATAGGGTTATCTCTTGCACAAGCACTTCCCTTAGCTCAAGTTTACTGCCTTGATATTGCTCAATCAGCAGTAGATCTTGCTGCAAAAAATGCTCAAAAAAACAATATCTTGAACGTTAGATTTTTACAATCTGATCTTTTTGCACAACTGCCGCAAGGGTTAGAGTTTGATTTGATAGTTTCAAATCCGCCTTACATTGACCCTGCTGTTCAACTGGACAAATCAGTTGCAGCATGGGAAGATCATGGAGCGCTCTTTGCAATAAACAAAGGTATACAGATTATTGAGCAAATTATACAACAGGCTCATCATCACTTGAAAAAAAATGATGCACTTAATTACCAATTGATTATGGAAATCGATGCATCTCAAGGTGATATCGTACAAAAATTATTAGAAACTTATAATTTTAAAAATATACAGATCAAAAAAGATCAATTTGATCGTGATCGTACTGCATGGGCTCAATAAAAAAGCTTCATGTTTTATGATGAAGCTTTTTTATTTTTAAAATTTCAGTGGCTTAAAACCAAGATGAAGATTTTTGTTTTTCTTCAACTTTTGGCTTTTCTTGAGATTTCTCCATTTCTTCATATTTATAAGCCGCATACAAAGCTGCGTATAATGATGCACAAGCTCCTGTTGCAACAGTGCCTCTATTTGGTAAATCCTTTGTTGCTTCAAATGATCCTAAACCATAATTAACTACATAACTGCACGTACCAACGACCAATGCAACATCAACACTTTTTAAAATTATATCAGTAGATGCAATCGATGCTTTTTGTAAAGGCGTCCCATGCTTTGCTACATGCTTGCGGGCATCACTATATTCACGTAGAAACTTTTCAAACTCAGATTCAGGCTTTGCTACAACTAACGAGCTCATCATCAACAAGCTTATAAAAAATAATTTTTTCATTTTTTGATTTCGATTTATTTAATACAAAATTAAGATTTTTTTTCTTCTTCAGATTTCTGCATTTCTTCATACTTATAAGATATGTACAAAATAGTCAATACTGATAAAGATGTTATTACTGCAATATTTCCTCTATCTGGCATGTCTTTTGTTGCATCAAAAGATGCTAAAATAGAATCAACAACACAACTACATCCACCTACAGTAAGTGCTACAGGAACAGCATCTAAAACTAAATTTATCGACATTATTGATGCTTTTTGAAATGGTGTACCATTTTTTTTAAGTTCATGAACAACATTCAAAAAAATATATAACTATTGTAAGAATAACAAAGTGATGTTTTTCTTATAAGATGAAACGATGGCTTCAAAAAAAAGGCTTTTTTTTGAAGCCAAATAAATTTTAAGCAATCTCTTCTTGATCTTTATTTTGTTGAGCAAGCCAATCTTCATACAAAGATGAAGCAAAAAATACAGAGTACAAAGTTACGCAAGCCGCTAAAATTTTTTCATCTTTACAATCCATGTTTCTTGTTGCTTCAAATGAATTAACAATAACTTGACCAATACATGTTGCGATTCCGATTGCACAAGCACCTTTTACAGCAGGCCATATGCTAGAAACTATTTTATAATTTGCTTTATCAAATGCGCTATCTGCAAAAACAGGCATACTTACGAACAACAATGCAGCTAGCATTAGTTTTTTCATAGAAATTCTTTCACATAAAAATATATAACAATATACCTGTATTGTAATAACTCCTACGCAAAAGTAAAATGGCGGCACCTGTTTTTGGCTTTGTCTTTTTAATGCGTTCGTAACTCTTCTTGATAAAATAAATAGAGTCCACACCCAAGCCCAAGCAAAGCAAAAAGCGATATAGAAGATATCTGATGCCCTAAAAATAATGATGCATACAACATACCAAATGCTGGTTCTAAAAACCCTGCAAATGAAATAAATGTTGGGCTATATCGTTTGAGAAGCGAAGAATAGAGGTTGTAACCAATTGCAGTTAACATGGCAAATAACAATAACAGCCACCAAAAGCTCTCGGTCAGCTGCATGCTAAAAATAGCATCCCTATCAACCAAAATATTAAGAACTAAGGTTATAGCTCCACCCACGGTTAACGCCATGCCCGTCAGCAATGATGAGGACACGTGAACAACTTGTGATAACTCTTTGTGTAAAATCCAACCATAAGAAAAGGAAATAATAGCAGCTGCAAAAACAATATAGCCTGCTAAAGCCATAAACCAGGATACTTGGTTAAAATGGCCATGGTTTGATTCTAATACAATGGGAATTACTGATGCAAAGCCAATGGCAAGGCCCAATAATTTTGTTCTGTTAAGTTTTTCATTGTGCAAAAAATAAAGCATGAGTGCCGTAATAAATGGTGAAAGCACGAATAAAAAACATGCTTTGACAGGGTCAATATACTGCATCCCCCAGGAAAAACCGATGGCAGAAAACGTGTATAAACAAAATGCATAGCTAAAAAAAGATGGTCGAAGTAGTTGGCGCAACTGCTCCCACACTGAATTTTT
The DNA here is from genome assembly GCF_003366055.1 of Candidatus Chromulinivorax destructor. Taxonomy (NCBI): domain Bacteria; class Candidatus Babeliae; order Candidatus Babeliales; family Candidatus Chromulinivoracaceae; genus Candidatus Chromulinivorax; species Candidatus Chromulinivorax destructor. Next base: position 542,604 of record NZ_CP025544.1, read on the forward strand.
ATGTTTGGATAAATATAAACTTAATAAAATAATTCCACTGCCAAAAATTCGTGCACCTGCAACAAATAATGGATAATGATTCGTCGACATAATTAAACTATTTAAAAACATCGTTCCCGTAAAACAAAGATATAAAAATATAAGTGCTACCACATAACCCCCTTTAGGTTTAATAACTATTATTCATAATTATAATTTTTGATTTTTTTAAATACAAGATTATACTCCAATAAACCAACCTAACTTCCAAATAGAAGGAATAGCTCAATGAATCTAAAATCTATTTTTTTGATACTATCATCTATCGCATGCAACACTATGCATAGCTCGCAGGTTGATGTAACAGCAGAACAAAATCCCCAAGCACCACAAAATATCCAAACAACTTCTCAAGAAAAAGCAAAAGTAACCTCATATCTAACACCTCCATCAATAAAGCCTGTAGATGCTACGCCAGCACCTTCAAATTTTTTTACAACAGCTGCTTATGGAATTTTAAAACATGCAGGAAAAACAGATTACGAAATATTAATGGACCTTGCTAAATCAGGTACTTTACAAGCTGACTATGCAACAAATCGAAGTGAAGCTTTTAATCGATTTAATGCGGCTGCAAGAGAGCGATTTAAAGAGAAAGATTTATTATTAGCTCAGCAACAGGAAAAAATAGCTAACCTATTTAGCACTGCAAACAAGATCGACGCTGATTTTGTTTTAGCAAAAGCATTAGCTGCTGAATATTTCACCTTACAAAAAGACGCTCTAGAAAAAACTTTAAAAAAACAAGCAAATGAAATTGAGCCCGCATTGCGAAAAATAAGAAATGATATTATACAGCAAGCTGACAAAGATTATATTGATGCGCTTGCCAAACAATTAGAACATGCACATCACGCTGCATCAAATTGCCAATACCTTTACAGAGAATCTAAAAGCTCAGAGAATTTTACGTTGCAAAAAGATGAGCATTATCAAAATATTAAAGCATTCTCTGAACTGCTTGCAACTATTAATCAGGACGTAGAAATTGCAGATGATACAAATTTGTATCATCTACCAAAGAAAAAATAATTAAATATAGTAGGGCTAAAATTTTTAAATTTTAGCCCTATTTCTCTTTCTAGGTTCTGTGAACAAAATTTTTACGAAAGAGTTTTGCCCTACGTTTTCTACGAAAACTCCGGGAATTTGCTGGCCGGTGGGCCTGATACACTCTTTTTTTAGATAAAAAAGCGTAAAGTGGCCGCCGCCACTCATGTTTCCGGAGATGAGCGGAGCGATATCGTAGGATTGCATGCTACTTTTAAATTTGGTTAACTCAGCCTAGTCTTGCTATTGACTCTTTACAATGTTTTATTAAAAAAGCATTGAATAGTCGTTCTTTTAATTCTATACTGTGCATGAAATAGTACATTATTATTTAAAAGGGGTTTTCATGAAAACATTTCGCATAGCATTAACAGCAGCAATGTTACTATCGTTACATGCAACATACTTCTGTATGGAATCAACTGACAAACCTGCCCTTACACGCACATTAAGTCATGATGGAACAAGAAAAGTTCTCACTGGTAATAGTGGTGGCTTGTTTGGATCGGGAATAGATACCCTTAATAAATTAGGGCAAGAGTACGCACCAGGCTATGTCTATGCACTTGGATCAGATAAACACGCTCAAAGTCGCTGGGAAAATGTTGGTAAACATGATATTAAAACTCTAGAGCATGCCTATAAGTATGTTGCAGCTGTACAATCTAAAGGCTGGAACATATCTGAAGATGCATTAAAACCTTCACGTGATTTAATTAAAACTGATAGAAATAACAAACGGGAACTAAGTGTTAAATCTTTCAATGCACTCAATGAAAAAGGTTTACAACTTATTTATGCTTCTGCTGAAAGACAAAAACAAAAAAAATCACATACACCTTTAGATTTACAAGACCTTGAGAATCTAAAGAATTTACAAGAACTCCAAGCTCAAGCTCGTGCGCACAAAGATTTACACAATGCAACATATAAAAAAAATCTTATAACAACACCTATTAACATTCAAAGTATGGATAAAACAACTCCAGAAACTTATAAAAAACAGATTGAATACTTAGGGAAATTACACTCAAAAAAATAGCCTTCTATTTAAATAGATCCAGGAAAAAAGCTCTGATTCGTCAGGGCTTTTTTCTTGCCCATGGAAAAAAATATCGAATCTGCTATACTGAGTATGTCGTAATTTTCTTATGCAAAACAAAGTATGTACTATGACAAACCTTAATAAAATCAAAATATTACCAGCTCACGAAGCAATTAAGATCGCCGCTGGTGAAGTTGTTGAACGTCCAAGTAATATCATTAAAGAACTTGTTGAAAATAGCATCGACGCAGGCTCTACAAAAATTACCATCACCGTGCATCAAGCAGGTACATCATTAATTATTATCACGGATAATGGCTGCGGTATGTCGGCAGATGATGCAAAATTATCAGTCGCTCAACACGCAACAAGTAAAATTACAACGGTGCATGATCTTGAATCTATTACAACTTTTGGCTTTCGTGGCGAAGCTCTTGCAAGCATTAACTCTGTAAGCAAACTAAGTATTACGACAAAAACTGAATCAGATCAAACTGGTACTTACATTGCTTGGAGTTTTGGAAATTTAATCGAAGAATCATTGCGAACGCATCAAACCGGTACAACCATACAAATTGCTGATCTGTTTGAAAATATTCCTGCCCGTAAAAAATTTCTTAAAAAAAATGAAACTGAATTTCGAGCAATCGTCACGCTGTTTCAGGCTCTTTGTTTAGACTACCAGTCTATACATTTTCAGCTGTATGATGAACATAAGCTTCATTTTAATTGTCCTGCAGTTACCAAGCTTATAGATCGCTGCGCACAGCTATTTGATTTTAATTTATATAATAAAATGATACCGCTCACAGAACTAACAAACTCCTTATGCTCAGTTTCTGGTATTGTTTCGGTTCCTAGTTATTATCGCTATGATCGCAATCAGATTTTTATTTTTGTTAATAATCGCTGGATTAAAAATATCGATATAACCAAAGCAATTATGAAAGGCTATGCCGGGCAACTTCCTCCACAAAAATTTCCTGCTGCTGCAATTTTTATTACCTTACCTTCTGACCAGGTTGATGTAAACATTCATCCAAAAAAGAAGAAATAAAGTTCTTACATCCAAAAAAAATTGAAGCCGTAATTATCAATAGCTTAAAAGCAACCTTTGAAGAAACAGTCTCTGCCCAGATGCCAACATCTTTTGCGCAACCAAAAACAACTGCTCAATACCCTGCATTTTCTGTTGAGGTACAAAAATCTCATCAATCTATCAACCCTATCGATATAAAAACTTTTAATAATTTTAATTCTTTTGATATTACAGCTGATAAAAACAACTCAATTCCAACAAGTTATAACAGCACCTCTGTCGATACCAAAGTTGAAGAAGAAACAATAGAATTTACCCCGCCAATGTTTGCATCGCACGCATTTCAAACTCCGGCACAACATCACGATGAAAATATTGAACCAGTGTACGAACAGATAGAAATAACACAACATCATGATGCTATTATTATAGGCCAATACAAAACAACCTATATTTTGTTTGAAAAAAATAGCAATTTAGTTTTTGTTGATCAGCATGCGGCACATGAAAGAATTTTGTACGAACAGTTCAAAAAAAACTTTGCTGATATTGCAACAGTACACCTGATTTTTCCTGAATTTATTAAATTATCATCGCATGATATTATGACAATAACACCGTATCTTTCGCTTTTGCGTGATCATGGTATTCATGCAGAACTTTTTTCTGATACACAGCTCATGGTTCAAGCAACACCAGTTCACCTAAAAAACCAACTGTTACATGAAACAATACAACAAATCATTAGTTGGATTGATACAATCGATGAAAATGACCCTGCAAGAATATCAAACCTGCTCCATGAAAAAATTCATACAAAAATGGCATGTTCAGCTGCTATCAAGGCTGGTGAAAAATTAAATTTACAACAAATGCAGCAATTATTAGATGATCTTGCTAGAATAGAACATCGATACTCATGCCCACATGGTCGCCCAACATTTTGGATCTTGCCAATTGAAGACATTGAAAAAAAATTCAAGCGCGATTATGGAAAAAAATCAGAACAATTTTATGATTTTTTATCATAAGAAATCAATCTTAATATCTACGAAAATCTAATACAATATGACCTATACTTACTCTCAAATTCCCTGGTTACTTTGCCTTATTCTTATTGCGCTTGTTTTTTATTTATACTTACGATTAAGTCAAAATACCCCTGTTATAAAAACAAATAAATTACGAAAAAATATGTCTGCACAAGAAGCTCTTGACATGCTTTTGCAAGGAAATAATGAATATATTCAAAGTGGGACCTCAGAATTTGACCGCAAATCTGTAGCTCATAGCCAACATCCATGTGCAATCATTTTAAGCTGCTCAGATTCACGCGTCTCGCCAGAACTCATATTTAATCAACTTCACGTTGGTAATTTATTTATTGTGCGTAATGCTGGTAACATCTTAGACGAGATGGTTCTTGGAAGCATTGAATACGGAGTCAAACACCTTGCCTCTCCATTGATTATTGTGCTCGGACATGATCGATGTGAAGCTATAAAAGCGACTGTTGAGTCTGTACTTGAAAATCAAATCGAATGCTCAAGCCACATCAAACATATTATTAATATTATGAAACCAACAGCTCAAGATATTATTGATGATATGAAAATAGGAACAGAAATCTCTGTAGAAACTAAAAATGAAATTATAAAAAAGACTGCTTTTGCAAATATTCATCGAGTTATGAGTAAAATATCTCAAAATTCAGTCATTATATCACAAGCCTTACAAGAAAATAAAATCAAACTCGTTGGAGCTTATTACGATTTAGATCACGGTAATTTACGATTTATCGATTAACTAAAAAGGCTCATGAAATTATTATCTAATTTCATGAGCCTTTTTTTATTTTATGTTCCTGACAATCTCTTTAAGTGATGCAAGCAGCGGCTGCATTGCATCAAAAACAATAAATTTATCAAGATCTTCAAGATCTATCCAATGTCCCTGCAAAACTTCGACAGGACATAAGTTAATCGAACCTTGCACAGATGCACAAAACAACATAACTTCTTTTTGATACGTAACTTTTCCATGCCCTTTATACATAACAAATAATGGTTCTACGGGATAATACGCAACAACAGACAGTCCAGTTTCTTCAAATAGCTCTCGTTCTGCAGATTCTTTTGCAGATTCATTTTGTTCTGCATGCCCTTTTGGAAAGCTCCAATAACTATTCGTCTGCTGCACAACAAAAGATTGCCATCTACCATCTACTTTTTGCAAAGGGATAATTCCATACGAATAGTCTTTTACAAGTGCACTCATGATGCACACTCACATGAACTACAACTTGGCTTATCAATTGCAGGACAAGCAAGTTGTCTATAGGTGTGAGCTTCTACCAGGTAATACCACACCATGACAAAAACCCAAAACATAAATCTAAAAAGCGCTGTCAAGATGCTTTGCATCATAATAACCATATCAAGAGACATAACATGAATCAAAAATTGAGAGCTGATATAATCAAAAATATAGCCACCAATAACAAAAAGAACTGCGCCACTTACCAAGAATAAAAAGATAGATGTTATTTGAAGTATAGATATTGCAGATAAAAATTTCATTTTACCACAGGTCATATGCAAACTTGCTTGTATAGATTTTCTTATACACAGCTTATATTCAAACAGATGCATGCCAACAAATCGAAGCCGTTGATACATATAATTATATATAAACAATGCTCCAAATAGTAAAACTAACAATAAAAGCGTTGCCCATGCTGAATCCATTGCTTGCAATCCAAGATATTCAAGCCAATTATCATGAAAGTTTACCAACATCATCCGTACGAAGAAAAAAGTATAGACCGTTATCATAAAACTAAGAATAGGTCCTTTAATAGAAAAACCTCGCATTGCAGAATCAAAAGCCAGGTCTAAAGCATTTTGGATAATAACGATAGGAAATACAATATAAAAAAGCATGTCACAAAGAATTGCGGCAACAAGTTTAAAAATCAATAAAAAAGAACTACAATTCAATGCTAATTCATAATATTCTTGGCCTAATATATATTCAAAAGGACGTAATCCAAGAAAAACATCAGGAAACGAAATTATAAAGGAACCCGGCAAAAAAATATAAAAAGATAACAAGGTATATATGAGTGTTTGCAGCCCACAGATGTACAGCCAAGTATTTATATTATTTGCAATATCATAGCGAGCAAGAGCGAAAATTTTCATAATCGATTGCCACATATTTTTAAAACTTATAGGTATATTCATAGCTCTCCTTATTGTGTTTTTATAAATTTTCAGATTCAACTAATGCTTTAAACAGATGTGATCTTATAAGCAAGCATAAGGGTGATACAAGATATAATTCAACTACTATGCCACATACAAATAACAATAAAGCATACATAGCAATCACAGCTAATTCAGGTGTAACCTCAATATTGAATCCAAATTCACGATACATAATATTGAATCCAAATTGCCAAGCAATAAAAATGAAAAAAGGCAATAGTGGCAGTAAGAAAAATACTCCTTGCAACAAGCTTGATACTATTAACAGCCAAGAGCGATTTTCTGTCAGATTCCAACTTTCATTAAAAGCACGAGTTATTGAACCTTGTTGTTCTAGTAAAATTTGAGGAATGAAAGAAACTCTTAAAAGAAAATATGCAATCAAAAAATATAAAACCAATGAAACAATAAATATAACTAAATTTGAATTATTCACTCCAATATTTGATACACTACTCAAGGATCCTGTAAAAAGTGTTGCCAAAAATAGTTTAAAAGTCCCAGTAGGAATCTTAAACCATGATACCTGACGATTATATACAATATCTAATACATTTTTAGTAACAATTGTTGTATACAAAAAAATCATGCCTAATAAAAAATAAAAGCCAAGCATCCAAAAAATACATACGCTTTACTCAATAAAGCACATGCAACACAAATATATGTCATCAAAATAGATACAACAATAAAAATTGACGTCAAAGCAAAAAGTGTAAACTTCCATTTTTTTAAATCAGCCCATGATGTTTGTAGTATTGATACAATTGATAAGTTTTTGTTCATAATAAAATCCAATAAATTTAGGTGCACGTAATAATTTTTTGAACATACCATATAATGGTAATAAAAAATATTATCGCTTAAATTGATCTTTAAAATAATTTTGAGAATAATAGTACACTGTTCTATCCACAGCAAGCATGCGCAAGCCTTGCATAATAAAACTAGCACCGACAAGCAAACATACAATTTGAAAAAATAGTTGCCATGCAAAAAATAGTATAAAAAACACACCGACTAACAAATATGCATATCCTGACATACGATTTGCTACCATATAACAACTCCTTACCTCAACTCAATAATTTTTATATAACTATTTTTACTTTTTTATTATAAAGCAATTATACAATATTATACCATAGACTCATACGTAACATTTTTTTAAAATAAAAACAGTTGAAATCATTATGTAAATTTGCCATTTTTAAGAATATTTCACCCCTTAACAATCGAAAGTCATTATGCATAAAAATCATGAAGAATTTGACGTACCATTAACTGAAGACTTAATGCGTGAACATGGGATTTTAAATAGAATTTTATTAATCTACCAAGCTGTTATTGATAAAATTAAATACAAGCAAGAATATCCCCTTTCAGCTTTAGCACAATCAGTTGAAATCATTCAACTGTTTATCGAAGGTCATCACGAACGCATGGAAGAAGATTATATTTTTCCATTATTTGAAAAACATAAAAAAGAGCTTACTATTATTGCAACGCTCAAGCAACAACACATTCAAGGGCGCGAAATAACCGCAAACATACAATCGATATTAGATGGTGACAATGCTCATGATCATGCAGTTCAACTCAAAATAAAGCCCCTGCTTGAACAATTTATTGACATGTATCGACCACATGAAGCTCGTGAAGATACAGAAATTTTTCCAATGGTTCGCTCTTTTTTAACTGAAAAAGAATTTGAAGAGCTCAGCGAAAAATTTGAACAGTTTGAACACCAACTCTTAGGTGAGCATGGTTTAGAAAATATCATGAAAAAAATACATACTATAGAAAAAAATCTCAATATCATATTTTAAATAGCATACACAACACCTGGATAATAGTTCTTATTACCCAGGTGTTGTGCTCCTTACTCTTGAGGTTCTCTAAACCAAATGTGTACGAAAGATTTTTTCCTTACATTTTCTATGAAAACTCCCGGAATTTTTTGACCGGCAGGCCTGATGCACTTTTTTTAAATCTTAGTCAGGTTTAATTTCTCAAATTTTGCTTCGTTTTTTGCATAAATTGACCTAATTTTTCATGAAAAAAGCGTAACGTGGCCGCCGCCACCACTGTTTGCCAAGATGAGCGAAGCGATATCGTAGGATTGTACACAAGTTTTAAATTTGGTTCACACAGCCTAGAAAAAACAATTTGAAGACAATCTCTTGAAATATACAGTTCATAAAATATATAATATTTTCATATAGAAATTTTATATAAAAAGGCATAAAAATGAATATATATACAAAAACATTGTTTGCGTTCTGTTTTGCTATTTCTTACAGCGCATTATCTATGCATAAAAATGATATGTTAAATCTTGAGATTAAAGCTCTTAAATCTGAAAATAACTCTTCTGTTTATCAATATTATACAAACAATCAACCCCAATTTTCATTAACATATAACGAAGATGAGTCTCAAGTAATCCTCAAGTACGAAACTGCTAACAAACAACCTGTTGAAATACAATTAATACATAGAAACAATACATGCGATCAACGTAATTTTGAACAAATGCCTTTTTTTAAAGCTTTAGACCAACTTGATACATCGAAACAAATGCTTGCTTTTAAGCCATTAAGAACACCTCGTCTGTATTCAGAAATAGGAATTTATTCAGAATATGGCGTCAACAATACAACTTATTATGATTATAACAACCGCAATAGACGAATTTATTCCCGATCAACCTATGACAATTCAAACTCAACCAAAGAAAAATATTTAAATCCTGCTTTTTTTGACCAACCTGAATTTCAAGGTAAAGAAAATACTGTAGTAAATACTGGGTATTCAAACAAAGATTATGGAATTATGTTTGAACGAAGTACTAATGAATATGGCAGTATTATAGAAGTTTATTATACGAACGATTCTGATGTTATAACTTTTTATAATCCTTCAAGATTCCCCCTGTTTCAATTAACTATCAACAACCATGACTATAGCGCTCATCTCACTACTTATAACAAAGATTACCATCTTTTCTCAACGTGCTACACAGTTGAATCTGTTATAGGGACTCCAAATGATATTGATAACTACAAATTTCAACAAAAGCGACGTCAAGTCAATCTTGCAAATAATGTACATAATAAAAAAATGAAAACGTCAGCAAATTAATTATTTTAAAAAGAAGAGAAGTGATAGTACTGTCAGAGACTATCACTTCTCTTCTTTTTGATTTTTTAATCCCAATTAAAACTCATAACCAAAACTCATGCCAAAAACAAAGCCTCCAAGTTGAATATTGCCACCGCTATAAACATTAGGCGTATTTGAATCAATAATTTTATTTTCATACGAATATTCACCAAAAAAACCCAGTAAAAAATTATCTGCCAGCTGTACATTCAGTCCTGTATTTACAAAGCAACCAATACCTGCACTATTAATAATGCTATCAACATACGAAGAATTATTTTCCTGATCAAAGCAAAAATAACGTGGCCCAACTGCAAAAAAATAAGAACATCTTTTACCAAAATTAAATACTGGCCTGAGACCAATATCAACAGGTATCACCATGATTTTTGTGCTTTGACCACTATCTAATGCATGACCCCATGCCTCTCGAAATCCGACACTTCCATAAAAATCAAGGTGATCATATACCGGTATCGATGCACTTGCTTGAACTTGAAATCCCCCATGATCATAAATTTGATGCATAGGTTGTGCAGAAAAGAAAAAATAGCCAGGTTTAATCTCGAGCCAGGAACGTAGATCAGATGCATGCTGCGTTAAAGAACACAGCAATCCAAAAAATACCATAATTTTTTTGTACATAGTTCAACCTTTTATAATGATGAAACTGTAACAGTGACTGGTGAACTGACATTACCATCGCTATCAAATGCAACTAACCAATATACGCAAGAAGTACCTGCTGGCCGATTATGATCTTGATAACTCAAGGTCGCTGAGCTGACCGTTGCAATCTTTATTTCATCACGGTAGATATAGTAGCCAGTTACTTGTGATGATGAGCTTGCTGCCCATGTTAATTGATTATATAACTCATACTGAAATCCAAAATTATTCTTTTTTCCAACGCCTTGAAAGTTAGAAGCTGCTTGTAGAAAACCTAAGAAATTAAATTGAATATACGTCGGACTACCAACTGGTAAATATGAAAGTGAATAATTTGGAATTTCTCCTGTAAATGAAACTGTATCAAAAGTACCTGTAATACCACTTGAAGTAAGAATCGTATACAAGCCTGGCTGAGCATTTTGATCAATAGCAATCTCTAAAACTCCTGCTAACTGTGCAAATCCGGTAACAGAAACTAACGACGTCCCACTGGAATCAATTTCGATATGCACAAGGCTTCCCAGCATTTGGCCTGCTGCAGGGCTCAATTGTAAGCTACCAAGTGTCAACGATTCACCTGTATCTGGCCAAATAGCACCAGAGTTAGCAAAAACAGAACCTGTAAGAGTTCCCATTCCGCTCAATGTTCCTCGCTGTAAACTAAAACTACTATTTCTACAAACATTCATAATTGCTTGGCTTATAGTTCCATTCACTTTCAAATTTGCATTATTAATCGAGATAGTCCCTTGATAGTCAGTTGTTCCATTATAAACAACAGTTCCATCTCCTCTTACATTCACACTGGTACCTTGTCCACCAAAACTCGTATCGTCTACAAATGAAACTTGCTCGCCAAGTGTTAAAATATCATCGCTTTGCAATGCTATCAAAGTTAAAGATGAGCCTGAACGGAGAAAAATACTATTTCCTAAAGCTGAACCATCTAAGCCACTTGTTGCATCGGGCTGACGACCAATGCCACCAGTCCCTGCTTGAGTTGTGCAATTTGTTGTAGTAAAAACAGTTGGAATACCAGCAAGGGCTTGAATCGTAAAATTCAAATTACTATCTACAAAAATAGCGCCTCCTAGCCCACTACCTCCGCCACCTCCACCTCCACCAGAATTTAAACTCACTGTGTTAGCACCTGCACCCCCAGCTCCTCCGCCAAGATTACCTAGATCAGTACCGCCTAAAGCATTTAAACTATTGGAAGGGCCACCACCGCCTCCACCGCCTCCAGCAGTCGAATTACCACCTGTTGCAGGGGTTGTACCAGATGAATTTGCACCTCCACCGCCACCGCCTCCGCCAACTCCACCAAAACCACCTTCTACCGTATAATCGGCATCGTAAGCACCTGTCCCAGCTCCACCTCCACCACCGCCGCCATAGCCACCAGCTCCAGCTGCTCCATCGATTGAATTTGAACTAGCAGTAGTAACAACTCCTGCCCCTCCACCTCCACCGCCATCAGCACCATTTCCACCTGATGGAGTTGCGCTACCTCCCGGTGCAATGATACCTGTAGGCTGCATTCCATTACCTCCGCCAGAACTTCCACCCCCTCCACCTCCAAAAAATCCGGGTGTAATAGCGCCTCCTCCGCCACCCCCGCCAGCATCATTACCTCCAGTATAGCCACCTGCTCCATCACCAGCAGGATCTAGTAATCCATATCCATTTCCATTTTGTCCGTCAGTTTGATCTGATCCTCCATGACCTAAATTTGTAGGAGTACCAAGTACAGCCCGAGAACCAATACCGCCACCGCCACTGCCTCCGCCTCCGCCGCCAGAGGGATTGTCTATTGACACAGTAACATCACCACCGTTACCACCAAAGCCGCCTCCTCCCCCTCCTCCAGTAAAACCAGTTGTTACAACAGATCCACCTACACCAGCAAATCCTCCGCCGCCTCCACCACCTTCATCACCAGTCGGAGATACAACAGTAAAAAAACTTCCGCCATCACCGCCGACAGCAGAACAATCATAAATCAAAACATTTATCAAGGTGATTGAAGGGTATGAACCATTTAAAAACGATTGAGGCGCATAGATCGCTCCACCTGCACCAAGGCCCCCACCTCCTCCAGAGATGCCATCTCCTCCTCTTCCACCCTGTGCAATACAATTTTGAAATATCATATTTTGAATCGTAACATTACCCATAGGGATAAAAAACCCAGGATAGATATTCTGTCCATCAATAGTAACGGTTGGAGTCAACCCTGAATTTCCAATCGTAATATTTACTGAATTTGCAGAGTTATTGATAATTGGCAAAATTCCATTCAATTGAATAGTCATTGGAGTATCAAAAACAATTTCATAAGAATCATCTGGACTTGAATTTAATTCTTGATTCATGGTATTTAGACAGTACCTTAAATCCCCTGCATCTCCCATGTCACCAGGGTTATTATCAGTAGATACTGTTACCTGAAGCGTTGTTAACGCGCACAAAGAATGTGATAGCAACAAAAATATCAAATACTTATACTTAAACATTACAACAACCTACTCATTTAAAAATTGTACACCTATTTTGTAGCATCATAGTGCATAAAAATTTTTATTCAATTTTTAAAGAGTGGAAGTTGAGAAAATGCATGATTTTTCTGAACATAATCAGGTCGCATGGCAAAAGCAATCGTTGCGTAGCGAGTTTCATCACTCGATACAACAATGTGAGGTGTCGGGTTAATACCAAATTCAGGTAAAAGCACACCAGGAATAAGAAGCATTGAGCTTTGATCCTCTAACCTATAAAAATTTCTTAGGGGTGTATTAAAATCGCTGCAACTCAATGACGATGTGTATGGAGCAAGAAGAAGGGATTGATTGTTTGTACTATCAAGAAAAAGAGAAAACACGGTCCCATCATAATGTGGTCGACGTGCAATATAGAAAGGAAAATACTTAACAACCTTGAGAAGAATAGGTATAACACCATTGCTATACGCAAATATTGAAGCTACTCCTAATTCAATTGCCGCTTGCTCAAACACAGCTCCATAGGGATACTGAATATCATAACAAGCTTGAAAAAAATTTATAATTTCTGGAATATTCTTAATCTCTGGATAACAAAAACAGATATATTCATGAAAATGAATAGAATAATAAAAAGCTATCTGACCTCTTCCTGTTTTTTTAGATTCATCATACAAACCAAAATAATCGGTAGAATAGTAGTTTTTTTCTGTTGACCGAATAAACAGTTGTTTTGCCCGAGATAATTTATGCAGCCAGACTGGATGCGTATCAAGAAATTTGATAAATTTATCAAAATAGTTATAAAGAGCATCAAAAACAACAGAGCCATGTTCTTGATTACACATTTCTCTATAACCATTTTGTATAAACTGTTCTGCAAGTGGCTGCGCACTGACAGATTGCATAGCAAAAAAAACAAATACACAGGCAAACAACGTTTTTATTCTCAACATACTTACATCACTTTCTCTATAATTTTTATCCAAAGTTGCTTTATATTGGTATAAAAATTAAAAAAAGTCTTATCATTTTTATATGAGGCTCTGTAGTTCAAATTTTTACTATAGAATTTTACCCTCCGTTTTCTACGAAAACTCCGGGAATTTGCGGGCCGGTGGGCCTCATGCACTATTTCTTTACATAAAAAAAGCGTAACGTGGCTGCCGCCACCACTGCTTGCCAAGATGAGCGAAGCGATATCGTAGGTTTTTGTGCACATGTAAATTTGGTTCACACAGCCTAGTTAATCATGATTACTATTGCTACTATGTGCATGTCCTTATTTTATCTGGAAGCATTTCTTTTTATTGACTGAATCATCTCTTCAAATGCCTGTAAGAACTGAGAACGCTTTTGCTTTGAAAAAGCAGCGTTATGACTTGGAGCTAAGCCTGTTTCACGTAAATAAGTACGCAATTCACGCATTGCTTTTGCAGCACCTATATTATCATTATTAAAAACTTTTCCTGTTGGACTTATTGCACAAGCACTATTCTTTAAACAACGATCTGCAAGTAAAATATCTGTGGTTATAACAATATCTCCAGCAGTTATACGCTCGACAATCCAATCATCTGCAGCATCTGCATCAGCATTAACCTGTACCTTATGCACATTTTCATCCACAGTCATACTCAGATAACTATTGCTTACTAAGTAAACCTGCAAATTATGTCGCTTTGCCACTCGAAAAATTTCTTCTTTTACTGGGCAAGCATCAGCATCTATATAAATAATTAACATGTATAAACTTTCTAATTTCACGTAAAAATCGATACTGTTTTCTCAGCAATCATTATTCATACTAGTTTTTAATGATAACTCAAGGCCTAAAATATCTTTTACTTGATGAAATGCATCTTTACGAATCCAAAGATACATTTCATTTTTTTCATGTTTTTTATCATTCCGCCAAGAATTATGGCAAGTAATTTTTTTATCTAATGTACATTTTGATGCTAAAATATTTATGAGATAATCTTCTTCCTGCAGATTTTCTGACTTGCAAAATAAATACCATGTTTCTTCAGATTGAGTATACAAAATATCTTGATTATCAATTAATTGAGCTTGTTGCCAACCAACCTGAAGTTTATCTAATATTTCTTGATATTTAGCTTGTAAAATACCTACAGAGCATGGTTGATTATCTTTATAGCCCCACAATGCTAAGCCATTTTCTAAAGATTCGTTGTTAATATATAATTGATTATTGCTAGATCCAAACGAATGTAAATGCCAATGATTTTCTTTTGGCAAAAGATTATTAGCATTTTTAGTTAACACTTCAACAATTCTTACATCATATAAATTCTGACATGGCAAAACTTTTGCAGAACGATTAATACAGCCTTTTCCTGTAAAAATTGGCTGATTTGCAACTCGTGCTGCTAGTTGAGCATATTGCTCAGCTGCTTGATGCATTGCTGCTAAATAAATTTCAGGAACAACTTGGTATGGTGCTGGATATGTTTTTTCTAGCTTTTCATCAGTTGTTGATTCTTCTTTTTCTTTCTCTTGTTCTTCTTGAAATCCTTCAGGTCTTGCATGAAACTGATTATCCATAATCTTCCATACAGCATCCATTGCTTCATAACTACGATATTCTTGTTGATCAAGCCAGACAGGTTCAGGTAATTGTTGATTTCCAATTGCTTTAATTGCATAAAAACTTTCAACACCACACAAACTACTTTTAATTAAAACTTGTTGTCCTTTTTTTCTTCCATTACATCTTTTGAAATTTCTTCAAAGCAATCTTTAAATAATTGTTGGTCTTTACGATCTACGATTATTTCTTTTTTTTGCTCATAATACCTAACACCATCTCTTAAAGAATCACTATGAGATATTTCTTGAAAATAAGCTGTTATGTTTTTTAACAATTCTTGAGAAATCATGTTAAATCCAAAGCCTCCAGGAAGCAACCCTCCTTCAAATAAAGTAACTCTTCCCCATGGGGTACATAATCTATCTGGATATATATCGATAACGAGCATTAATCCTTGCTGCGTTTGGTCTTCAAAAGGATTAACCCCTGGACATGCTTCTTGTCCATCATAAAGACTCACTCCATAAGGTTTTACTTGCTCGCTAATTTCTTTGCATATTACAAAAACCTCTTGCACCACTTTAAATAATTCATAATCACCAGAATCATGAACATATTTCTTTAACCATGCCTGACCACCTTTAGTTTTAATTTTTGCTGCAACATCTAAAGGCGACATTACAAAACGTTTGGCTAAAGATTCTATTAACAGATTTGTTGCAACAACGCTATGCACTGTTTCATAAAGCTTTTTATTAACGCTTGCAAGCCTGCTAACATTCTTCATAACAATAGGAAAGTCTGCTTCATTTACAAAACCATGCGTTCCTATCTGATGATTAAGATGACCACAAATAAGTCCTATAATTTTTGGTGGCATGGCATCTAGATTTAGTTTTTGTTCAAGCTGAGCAGGGTAAATCAAGTATCCCGTAAACAACAAAAACATCGCTCGTAATTTTTTATACATTATAAAGTTCTTATGTTAAAAAAATGATAATTTTATATATTTTTTGATAGTATCAAAATTAATTAAATTAAAAAATAAAAACGGTAAAAGAGAATAAGAGAAAATTAAGAACCTGATGAATTTTGGACAAAAAAAAGAAGCAATATTACATTTCTGTACTATTGCTTCTTATATTTTAACATGACACCATACTTAGAAAAATATGGCGTCCCCAAGGGGATTCGAACCCCTGTTTTCGCCGTGAAAGGGCGGTGTCCTGGACCGGGCTAGACGATGGGGACATACATGGTGAGTCGCGTTGGAATCGAACCAACGACCCACAGCTTAAAAGGCTGTTGCTCTACCGACTGAGCTAGCGACTCACAAATTTCAAATTCTAAAGAAAGAAAAAAGCACTTATACCTAAATGCTACTAATAGAATATATTTCTGTGACGATATTGTCAACACTTATTTTAAATTAATTTAAAATTAAGTAGGCTATATAACAATATATGAAGATTCCAAGAATGTCCATAATTGTTGCAAGGAAAGGTCCAGCTGAAAAAGCAGGGTCAATATTAAATTTTTTAAGTAATACTGGCAGTACGGATCCAAATAAAACTGATGCAAAAACAATAATGCCAAGCGACAAACTGACAACAACGCTTCCCCAGAAAAATTGATGATACGCATATACACGAGCAAAAGCAACAAGTGCCAAAAGAATCGATAATGAAAACCCTATAAAAAATTCTCTGCGCAATATTTTGTTGATATTTGAATCATTAATATCACCTGATGACATACCTTGAATAATAATTGCTGAAGTTTGACCACTTGTGTTTCCTGCTGTGCTGACAAGCATTGCAATAAATGAAACTAAAAAAGCAGATAAAGTTGCTTCATAACTACCAAGAATAACGCTGGTTAAAGACTCAACTAACAGCAAAATAACTAAAAGAATTCCGCGACGTAAAATAATACTTGCTGATGATGTTTCAAAGTACGACTGACTTACATAAGACCCAGCCATTTTATGAACGTCTTCTTGAGCTTCTCGCTGTAAGACATCAACAAGCGTTTCACCGGTAATAACCCCAAGCAAAAAATTGTGTTCGTTAACAACAGGAGCTGTTACCGTACGATAATGCGCCATCTTGTTTGCAATCTCTTCTTGATCTTGATCAACTTCTGCAATAAATGGAACTTGTCGTAAAATTGAGCGTAATTGAGTTTCTGGACTTTTTAATAAAAGATCTTCAAGTTTAATTAACCCTACCAGTCGATTTTCTTCATCTGTTACATAAATATTACGATGTAAATCTCTACGAGGGCGAAGCCTTGGTAACAATGCAACACTTTTTGCTACGGTAAAATTTTGCATCAACGTAATCACGTCAACATTCATAATCCCACCAGCAGAATCTGGAGCAAATTGCATCAATGATAACACCTGTTCTCGATCTTTTTTGTGGAGAATATCAAGACACGTTGCTAATTCTTCATCTGATAAAAGATCAAAAAGATCGGTAATCTGATCGGCATGAGAATTTTTAAGTAAATTTGATTTATCAGCACTATTTAATGCTGACAAAACAGTTCTCATTAAAGCAGTCTGTAATTCATAAAATACAGAAATTTGCATTTCTGGCTTTAACAGCAAAAAAAGCTTAACACTATATTCAGACTCAAGACTATTCATCAACTGAGCTATATCTGCGTAGTGGGCCAAATTCATCTGACCAATTAAAATTTTACTGCGTGTTGATTCATGCAGCACAACTTCTTGAATATGAGTTGCAATGTTATCTAAAATAGTTGTACTGATCATACAAATCTCCATCATTAATACAGATATAGAAAGAGTGGATTATAGCGGCAACATTATTTGCCAATTTGACTTTAGTTTAACCTTGACATACATTAAAAATAAATGCAAGAAAAGCTCCTACAAATAGTATATTAAGGCCTTGTTACGGTATAATTTAACCAACGAAAAAACAGCTCATGAACAATGATCCAGTAATTCAAGAAAATGACAGCTTTTCAATCAAAATTTCTTGTATGCAAGCAGGACAGAGAATTGATATTTTTCTATCTGAAAAGTTTCCTATGTTTTCTCGTACACTTGTAAAAAAATTACTTAATAATCAACAAGTATTGATTAACAAATTTACAACCGCAAAGCCAAGCTATATGCTTAAAGAAGATGACGTTATCACCCTGCTATCAATTCCCATGCCAATGACGCGAGCAGCAAAAGAAGTTCCTGATAATCTTGGGATTACGATTGTAGCACGACACGATGATTTTTTGATTATTAATAAACCTGCTGGAGTTGTTGTTCACCCTCCTCAAGAAACCTACGCAGGTATTGCTCTGACCGATTGGCTCATTAAAGAATTTCCGCAGATTATATACGCTGGGCAAAAAGAACGGCCTGGCATTGTGCATAGACTCGATCGTAATACCTCGGGTATTATGATTATTGCATTAACTGATCAAGCTCATACAACATTCAGTAAAATGTTTAAAAACAGAGAAATACAAAAAACTTACATAGCCCTTGTCATGGGTCATCCTGAACAAACTGGTTCAATCGATTACGTTATCAGCCGCCACCCCGTTCACAAAAATATGATGCATGCAACACCTGGCATATCCGAAAGTGGCCAAGCTCGCGATGCACTGACCAACTACAAAGTTTTACAATATTTTGATACCTATAGCCTGGTGCAAGTTAAGCCAAAGACTGGCAGAACGCATCAAATTCGTGTCCATTTTAAAGCGCTTGGTCATGCCCTGCTTGGTGATACTGTCTACGGATTAAAATCAAAAAAATTACCGTATCATGCTCTGCACGCACAAAGTCTTGAATTTGTTTACCAAGGTGTTGCGTACTCTTTTACAACAAAAATTGATGCGAAGTTGCAGGAAATTATCGACACAAGCATTCCTCTTAAAGAAAATCCCCTGTAAAGATAATTATTTATACAGATCGTTGATTATTTCTATACTAATTATGCATACTGAAAATAAAAAGCGCTCTTTATTTTCAGACATGTTATAAAAAAGGTAGAATATATGAAAAATTTAATGATACTGATGAGCTTGCTATGTACAACTCAACTCAGTTATGCTCCAGAGGCTGCAGAAATTGACAAATCATCAGAACAAAATAATAAAGCAAAAACAGAATCTGCTGCTGAAAAAAATCAGCGTGAAGCAAAAGAATACGAACAGTCACAAGCAGCAAAGTCAAGTACTCCTCAAGCTAAACCTCTTGAAAAATCATTACAGCAAGGTGAATCCTCATCAACATCAACATCAAATCAATCATCAGGGTCAATAAATCTTGGAGACCCATCACAAGCAAATCAAGCTTCAGAATCAAGCGTTACTCAATCTACTCAAATAGCAACACAAACAGTTTCTGAACCAGGTTGGTTTATGGGCAAAAGTAAAAATACAACCGTAACAGCTCATCCTGGTGGAATTCATCATATTACCGAGACGACAGTAAACAATGGTTTTCTTGGATTTGGCAAATCAAAAACTTCAACAACTGAAATATATAAAGATTTAGAATCACAATATCCCGACCTCAACAAAAAAAGCGCAAATGAAATCAAAAAATATGTAAAAGATAATAAAACAAGTCTTAAAGATAACCTCCAGTTTGAAATCAAAAAAAATTACGAAAGCCTGGACAAAGATAGTCAAAGCTCAGGAACTATTAAAGACTTGCAAAATAAAGCAAATTACAATGCTACTTTTAATTCAAAAGGCCAAGCTATACGAGCTAAAAACCAAGCAACTGGTGATTTTCATGAAAAGCCAAGTTCTATATTGAATCAACAATCAACACCAACAAACTCTACTACTGGATACACTATGCCAAAACAATCTGCTCAAATTGCAGGATAAATAGTAAATTTATGCATTAAAAAAGAGGTCATGAATAAATTATTTATTCATGACCTCTTTTTTATTAAAAGTATATTACTGCAAACGCTGCTTTAATTGCATAAATCTATCGACATATTTATTAATAGCTTGCACATCATCAATAATAAGCACATTTTCATCATTGTATTGTGTTCCGCGTATCGTACAATTCCACGACCCTGTCCAAAGTAAAGGAGCATTATCTTGATTACACCCAAACACAAAAAATTTATGGTGCATTAATGGCATCGTGTACGGATTAAACTCTTGCGTTCTATGAACAAACACGGGAACTCCTGCCTCTTGCAAAAATTTACCTTTGCCACACGTACACATTGAGACTTGGTCGATAATCATCTGAACATCAACACCACGTTTTTTAGCATCAATTAATGCTTGAGATATTTTTTTATCAGTCAGCATGTATACAGCTCCATAGATAGAGCTCTTTTCAGCTACAATTCTCTCAATAAGCAATGCTGTTAAGTTATCTCCAGGTGCAAAAAACGCTTTACAATATGACTCAACATAACTTGCCTGCAAAAACATACCGAGTATCAAAATATACCGTCTCATGAAAACTTCCATCGCATTTCTACCTCTCCGCCATACGTACTTGGACCATCTTTTATTGCCCGAACTGTTACATCATCAGTTAATGCATAATCAGCTTCAAAAATCGTATCCTCAAGCTGCATTAAGTTTGAATCAATGCGGCCATGAAGTCGATCAGTTGCATCAATTTCAATTACACCACGGACACCTCCTCGTCCTGTTTGATTCGTAAATTGAGGATAAATACGAACATTTTTAAACGACTGCAACAATCGATTAAAAATAATATCTAACTTAGATTTAGAAATCGCTGGTCCAAATATAATTTCATGTAATTTTTGCATAAACATAGCAGGCATAACTGCAGAAAGCGAGCTGTCTTGAGAACCAATAAGCAGCAATGAAATAATTTGCTCTTCACTTAAGTGTGGTGAAGAATCAAAATGAATCTGCTGATCCATAACAGTTCCCGTTGCTCGCATGGTAATGTTGTATCGTTTAATTTTACCTTTTGCAACAAACTCAAGCATTGGTTCTGATGAATTTTTTGGCATAATCAGAACATGCCCATGGGTAATAAACAATGATTTATAGGGGAATTTTAACTCGCCTGCAACAATATCAATTGTTCCAGCTACTTCTGGCTGCTTAACGTTGTTGGTAATATGAAAATCTAAATGAGCTGTTGCTTGCAAGAAAGACGTTTCAATCGTTATAGGATCTTTTGTCTGAATAGAAATATCAAGATCACAGTTTTCTTGACGAGGCTGCGAAGAATTAAGAGAACCAAGCAAATGGTCCTGAAATTCAGCCGAAAAAATATTTCCTTGTAATTGCGTCTTATCCAAGATCAAATTTCCTTGCAAAACAGGATCTTTATCATCACGTAATGACAAAAAAATCCGACCTGACAACACTCCAAAAATTCCTTTATACCAACTAATAAGAACACTATCTAAAAACATCGGGGCATGCAAAAATGTAAGCTTAGATTGACTGTCTAACTGAGCTACAGCATGATCACAATAAATTTTACCTTCGTATAAATTTGCAACAAGATTTTGAACGCTCAAAGACTTATCCATAAAATTTAATTGCGCTGCAGCTTTAAAACTTTGCATCACATTATACAAAGATGGGATTCTAATATGCGCATCGTGCGTCTGTACATCAGCAAAATAAGTTCCTTGATGCAAGTAACCGCTCATATCAATCTTACCGGGCTGAGAAAAGCTTGATTTATACTCATCAGGCAGCATATTTTTAATACAATTAAACCCAAGAAAACCTACCGTTTTATCTAATTCTTGATCATCTTCATGAAAGTCTAAAAATGTTTCGTCTTTTGTATAATACTTGAGTGAAATAAGGTGAGGTGTTGGCGCAAAAGCTACTATTGATTCAAATTTTTGATCTAAAAAATTTCCTTGCAATGTAATTTGTTCCGCATCGCATGTAAAGCTACCTTTAATGTGAGCTTGTTCATCAAGTTTAATGCTTTCAAGTGAAAAATTATAACTCCCCTGTAAATTATCAAGTGACTTTGTTAATTGAGCAGTAATCATTCCTTTTTTTTCAGGCATCTTCCAATAACTTGTCCACCACGGTGAAAGTTGAACGCTGTTAATTGCATCAAGTTTCCATGAGGTTTCTGTCGGTGTTGATGTTCCGTAAAACACACAAGTAGAACCTACAAATAACTTTGTTGCATACCCAATTTTTTCTTTATAAAAAGTTAAAAATGCACGTTCAAGAAGCGTATTATTTTTATATGCTATATTCTGCACTTGCAACTTTCCCTGTAATCCAGAACTTACATCCAGTAAATTTCCCATGACCGTTAAGGTTGCATTGCCTGACAAATCTGGAATAACAACTTCATCAACTACTAATAGCTGCAGCAGCTCAGTTGCAATGGTAATAGAACAGGTCACAGGAATAGCATGCTCTTTGAGTCGAAATTTTAAAGGCTCAATAATAAAAGACTGATCATCGTTTGAGATAATACATGCTCCACGACTTTCATAAATATCTCCTTTAAGAAAACATGCTCCTTTTTCTTGGAGTTGGGGAATTGATAATCGACAATCTACTCGTGCATAAATTTTACGAAGATCGTGATCGTAAGGAAAAACAAACATACAATTACCAAAAAAATTCTCGATAATTTTTATGCCTTTATACTCAAAATTCCCATCAATCGTATATAATTTTGTATGAATACCATCAGAATCTCGGCTCATTTCAAAATTATACTCATAATTTACGTGTATATCACCTGAGCTATCTTGCACAATAAATTGCCCTTGCTGAATTGCAATAAAATCAAAACTGAACGGGCCTGCAATTTCCCCACTCAACATCTTAGATAAGGTCTCATAAAAATATGATTTTCCATCACGTTGCTCCTCATGCACAACAACTTGTTCAAAAAAACTATGACATGAAAATATGCCGGTCCATAAAAAATGGCCCCATGAAGAAAATATATGAAAATTATCTGCATATAGCGACCAACCATGATGTGAATTTGATGGCATAATTGTCACATGACGAAATTTAATATCAAGTGACAAAAGATCAATGCTTGCAAGCTCTCCTTCCCAATGACAATCAAAATCGTTTTTAAACATATTCTGCACCGATCGCTTAATTTCTTGGTGCACAACTTCACTTCGAGATGCAAAAAATAATGCTATAGAACACGCAAGTACGCACCCTAATAAAATTTTTAATAGCACCATAACTGATCGGTACAAAATATATCGTAAATTCATACTATAACTTTTTTAAGATAATTTCTTACTATACACACTAACAACTTCAATTACGTACAACAAAATTACAAGGACCTACGATATCGCTGTGCTCATCTCCGGAAATATGGGCGGCGGCGGCCGCTATACGCTTTTTTAGTTTAAAAAATAGTGCATCAGGCCCACCGGCTTCAATACTCCCGAAGTTTTTGTAAAAAATGTAGGGCAAATCCCCATCGTAAAAATTTGATGTACAAAATTTACATACTGGTTTTTCATCTACAACTAGATTAAAGTTCAGTGTCTTCTTGTAAGGTTGCAACTGATAACACTTCTTCAATCGTGGTTAAACCAAGTTCAATCTTCCATGCACCGTCCTGAATTAATAACTTCATGCCATCATGCTGAGCCTGCGCGCGCAAAACGTTCGCATCAGCTTTTTCGATAACCAAACGAGCAAGCGCATTACTCATAACCATGATTTCAAATACAGGCATACGCCCTTTATACCCAATACCTAAACACTTATCGCACCCAACAGGTTTATAAAATGTTACAGTTTTTGCATGAGGAGAAGTCATTCCAATAGAATGTATCATCTCTGCTGTTGGAGTATATTGTTCTTTACAATTTTCACACAGTTTACGAACAAGTCTCTGAGCTATAACAGCAAGCACTGATGATGATATTAAAAATGGCTCAACACCCATATCGATAAGTCGAGTAATTGTTGCAGGAGCATTATTGGTGTGAATCGTACTTAATACTAAGTGACCAGTTAACGCTGCTTGAACTGCAATTTGTGCAGTCTCTACGTCACGCGTCTCACCGATCATCACGATATCTGGATCTTGTCGCAAAATAGAACGTAATGCTGAGGCAAAAGTAAAGCCAATTTTGTTTTGAACTTGCACTTGATTTATACCAGTAATTTGATATTCAACCGGATCTTCAACGGTAATAATATTAACGTCTGGTGAATTTAATCGTGAAACAATTGAATATAATGTTGTTGTTTTACCAGAACCTGTTGGACCAGATACAAAAATAATTCCGTTTGGTTTTTGAATAACATCTTTAATAATTTTTGCATTGTGCTCACTTAACCCAAGATCTTCAAGCGATGCAAAAGCTTTACTCTTATCAAGTAAACGCATCACGATTCGCTCACCATGCATGACGGGTAAAACAGAAACCCGAATATCAAAAAATTTATCTGAAACTTTAATTTCGATGCGACCATCTTGTGGCATACGTTTTTCGGCAATGTTTAAATTTGCCATAATTTTAAGACGAGATATTAAAGCACCTTGAATTCGTTTTGGTGGAGAAAATGCAAGATACATGATTCCATCAACACGGTAACGAACTGCAACATCTTTTTCAAATGGCTCAATGTGAATATCAGAAGCACCCCGTTTTACAGCCTGAAAAAGAATGTGATTAACCAGCTTAACCACCGGTGCTTGCGCGCCTGCATTTAAAATATCTTGATCTTCGATCTGTCCAAGGTCTAAACCATTTTCTAAAATATTGGTATCTTCTTCAAGATCCTCCATCATTTTTTTAGCACCTTCAAGCGGATAGTAACGATTGATACCATCAATAATAGTTCCTGCTGTTGCAAGAGCGATTGGTGCATCTTTTGCAAGTAACATCGATAGTTCATCGATAGAAGCTAAATTTAAAGGATCTACGACTAAAATCGTTATTTTGCCTGCAAGCATAATGGGCATAATAATATTTTGCCGTAAAAAATTAAACTGAACCTTTGCTAACAATTCAGGATCAGCCATCTCTTCAGTTACAAATTCTATAAATGGTAATGAGTAATTTTTTGCGTATGCTTTTGCTAAATCTTGTGATGTAATTAATTTATTACTCAGTAAATATGTTTCTAAAGATTCATGAGCTTGCTCTGCATTTTTCATCAGCTCTTCTTTATTTTGATGCGCAAGCAATCCCATATCTTCTAGTATTTTCCACATGTCATGTATCATACAAAATCCTTATAGAGTTCCTGTCTATCAAATTAAAACTACGAAAAAAATAAGCATACGATTTTATATAAAATAGAGCGCGTATTTTAATCACACAACCACTCAATGGCAAGCTTGGTGAAGTTTTCATAGAAAACGTAGGACAAAAATAGCATGAAGTCACACAAACTTATACCACTATTTTTCAGTTCCAGGGCACCGTCTTGCATAAAACAAGCTGTATGCTATGCTAATTGTATTAAATGTAGTGTAGTCTATCACGTGCAAAAAAAATATAAAAAAAGGTTTTTCGTGAACAATAAGAAATATTTTACCTATCTTTCGGTTGTCAGCCTTCTTTGCACTTATCATAACCTTATGACGATAGAAAAAAAAGCTGAACAATCATCAACGCAAACTACTCACATAACGCCAAATATGTCAATTGAAACAGCAGAAATCGGCGTTCAAGAATCGGTAACTCCTAAAAAAAGAAGTGGAGTTTTCAACAGAATGATGCCTGGTCCGTACTGCCCTCATCAAAGCGTTCCTATACGAAAAATGACGTTGAAACATCTTAATGATATTTATGAGTACAGTGAACATCACAAAGTTGACATTAACGTTCTTACCAACGTATTAGAACGTCTTATCTCTCTGTCTGATAACCATGCTGGTGTAAAAAAATATAAATTACAGTATGCAGACTCTCATTTTGCGATGAATCATTTAGAAATTGCTGCTACGTATTACGAAGATTTTGCAACCCTGTACCCATCAAGTAACGAAGCTATTTACGCAGCATTTAAATCTATTGGTTGCATGTTTCAGCTATCGCTCAGCCCAGATCGTGATCAAACCAACACAAAAAAAACTATTGCACTTGCAAAAACATTCTTAAAAGAACACCCAGGTCATGAGCTTAATGCAGAGGTTGAAGAGATTATAGCAACCTGCTATACACGACTTTTTGATCATGAAGTGTATGTTTTTAACTATTATGTTAAAAGAAAAAAGTTTCCATCAGCTCGCTTACGACTTGATTTTTTTTCAAAAACATTTGAAGGTTTAATTGATAACCTTGAAGTCAAAGTTCAAGCGCTTACCAAACAACTTGAGCTTGCGATAACGCCAGTTAAAGTTGATAAAAAAACATACGTCCATAAATTTCTTGGGTAATGAATAATCGATCATTTGGTGATGCAGGCGAACAATTTGTCGTGCAATACCTACAAAAGAACGGCTTTGCTGTGAAAGCAGTTAATTACCGTAAATTTTTTGGTGAAATCGATATCATTGCCTGTAAAAAAGAGCTGTATGTCTTTGTCGAAGTTAAAACTCGTAAATCTGTAACTATGCCAATGGGTCAACTTATCAGTCGACCAAAACAACAAAAGATCATCAAAACTGCTCAGACATTTATTGTTGAACAAAAACTACAAGACTATGTCTATCGATTTGACGTTGCGCTCGTATCAGTTGACGGTACAGGATTTTGCCTTGAGTATATTGAAAACGCTTTTACCAAACCAGAACATGCTTATGCAAACAACAGCTACTAAAAATAACGCTCTCCTGAGAATTATCACCGGCATAGTCCTTGGTGCAATTTTTTGCACCACTTTTTTTTATTGCCCGTCTCAACTATTTTCTCTACTGCTCGCATCAATTCTTACCATCATTGTTATCGCAGAATGGAAAAATATATTCCCGGTCAACAGCGTCTATTTTTGGGCAATTCTTCCATTCTACCCAATTGCACCATTTTGTATGTTGATATATCTCAACGAATCCCCAACCTATAAAATATTAGTTTTGTATCTGTTTATACTCGTTTTTACGTTTGATAGCGCATCATATTTGTTTGGTAAAATGTACGGAAAAACTAAAATTATACCTTCCATTAGCCCTGGTAAATCATGGCAAGGAGCTATCGGCGGCTACTGCATAGCAACCCTTGTTTTTATAGCTATCAGCTGGAATAACAATAAATATATTGATCTGCAAACTGCTTGTGTAGTCAGCGCATGTATTTGCATCATTGCATTTGCTGGAGACATTTTTGAATCGTACCTGAAACGCTGTGCTAAAATTAAAGACTCAAGTAATCTGTTGCCTGGTCATGGCGGCTTTCTTGATCGATTCGATGCGATTATGGCAGTTTCGGTATTTTTCTTTTATTACAAAGTTTATCTACTTGCACTCTTAGCACATTAATTGAATACAAAAAGAGCGCAACCACTATCAAAAAGTGTATCGCGCTCTTTTTGTAATTCTAAAATTAAAATTTAGATGTTAGCGTATCGCTGCAAAGAAATCTGCTAAATCGGCTTGAGAAACTTTGTCATCTTTACCAGTTATCATGTTTTTTATCGTCACATAATTACCAGCTTGTTCATCATCGCCAATCACCGCAACATACATTGCCTGTAATTTGTTTGCTTTGCGTATTTTGCTTTTTAATGATGCTTCATCAAGCAACACATCGACACAAACACCTGCTGCCTGTAAACTGTCAGCAATCAGTAACGCGGTGCCATTCTGCTGAGCCTGACATGGTACAATGCACACCAAAGAGCGTTTTGGAATCTCAAATTTTGCTTGTTGATCTTCAAGTAGCATCAATAATCGTTCAACGCCAATGCCTGCTCCTACGGCCGGAACTTGTTCTTTGCTGCCAAGTTGTGTTGCAAGAGTATCATAACGACCACCACCACAAAATGTATTTTGAGCGCCAAGTGTTGTGCCAATAAATTCAAATACCGTTTTGTTGTAATAATCAAGTCCACGAACTAGGTATGGGTTATGCGTAAATGTTACGGATAATTGATGTAACTGCTGACACAATAACTCCCATTCACGTTTGCTGTCGGGCGTTAAATGATCAACAATTTGTGGTGCCGTTTTGTACAGGTTGCTACAGGTCTCATTTTTGCAATCAAACACTCGTAAAATATTGGTGTCTTTTCGTTGGATGCACGTTGCACATAAAATTGCTTCATGCGTTGTCAAAAATTCATACAAATGAGCTTTAAAAATATCGCGATCTTCTTGCTGGCCTAAAAAGTTAATCTGGAGAACATAATTTTCGATCGATAGTTTTTCTGCAAACAACGTATCAAGCATGCTGATAAAAAATGCATCGTACATGACTGAGCTTGTTCCCAGTGATTCGATACTCACCTGATGAAACTGACGGTAACGACCTTTTTGTGGGCGTTCATAGCGAAAAACTGGTCCATACGAAAACACTTTCCACGGCAAAACCAATGAACCTTGTTGTTCTACAAAAGCTCGAACAGTCCCTGCTGTCATCTCTGGACGCAGACAAATCTGTTCACGATCACTTTTTGACTCGACCGTAAACATTTCTTTGCCAACCACATCAGTTGCAATACCAAGTCCACGTTCAAACAAAGTAGTCGATTCTATAATAGGGGTCGAAATTTGTTGAAAATTATAATTTGCAAGATGCTGCATAACGATTTGCAGGACACCTTGTACAAATCGAGAGTCTAAATTATCTTGCGTACCTTTAATTCGAAAAAACATAAAAAATCCTTTATATCAAAGCTATTTGGTTCACATTATACCATAAGCAGCTTGTAATCAACAATAAATATAAAAATATATGTTGACGACCTTACATAAAAATTGCTAGAAAAGAAGGTATAAAATTAAGTCTTAAAATTTTCAAATCATAATGACCCACCAAAGGAGGAACTCACTCAACAGTTTTCATAGAATTTTTGAACGTACTGATCTATTGTAATAAAAAAGGATAAGGATTATTATGAAAAAAGTTATAGCTTTGAGTATTGCAACCTGTTTTGCATTCTCAGCTTATGCAGAGCAACAAATCGTTGCTACTGGTAAAACATTCAACAACATCACACCAATATTCCAATCAGCTTCTCCAGAAAGAGTTTCTCTTTTTGCTTCGATTCCAGAATCAAGAGCTGGTCATCGTGCAAACTTTAACGGCGATTTTCAAGTTGTTGTTCTTGGTGGTCGTAACACCAGCCGATCAGAAGCTGCTCAATACTACTTCCCTGCAACAGCAAACGGCGTAATCACATTTAATGCTTCAGTTGATGCTGCAAACTCAGGAACAGATACCCTACAAACATACTGGTCAGGTGCACAAGAAGAAACATTTGGTACTGGGACAATAACTCCTGCTAACTTCAGTGGTACTGGTGTTGGTGCTATTGGTTATAATACTGCAACTGGCGCTGGCGCTCAAGCAGGTACAGCTATAACTGTTGCTCCCGACTTAACTGCAGCACCTGCAAATAGTTTTGGTTTTGGTACAACAAATACAGCTGTTACTGGTGCTATAACAGCTGGACAAGTTGTTAGAAATAATACAACAGCTAACGCAATTACAAATGCTAGTGCTCTTCAAACCGCAACACCTGGAACTTTTGCTCCTTTCGATCTTTCAACTGTTGCAGCATTTGCTGATGCTGATGTTGTTG
Organism: Candidatus Chromulinivorax destructor; assembly: GCF_003366055.1. Taxonomy (NCBI): domain Bacteria; class Candidatus Babeliae; order Candidatus Babeliales; family Candidatus Chromulinivoracaceae; genus Candidatus Chromulinivorax; species Candidatus Chromulinivorax destructor. Next base: position 572,608 of record NZ_CP025544.1, read on the forward strand.
CTGGTGATTTTAATCTTGATACCAACAGAAATACTGCAATTGTTCGTCCATGGAACTTTGGCATCGGTTATGCTCCAAACGTACAATTTGGTGCTACTCTTGCTGAATCTGCTTTTGTCAGCACCATTGCTCCTGAACTAGAACGTTCTTTCTGGGGTATTGGCGCAACGTGGAAGCAAATCTTATCTGACAAAGATACAGGTTTTTGGCTTGAACTTTCTACAGCGTTACAAGGCGTTAAGATGAATATGAATCTTAATGAAGAAGTTTTAACTGAATTAACTGCAAACCCTTATGAAGAACCAACAACAAGCCAAACAACATGGGCTGATTCATGGGGTGCTGATAATGGTTATGCTACGTCAGACATTACAACAATAACACAAGCGTTTGCTCAAGATGCATGGTTATACGGTAAAATCGATGGTGCACAAAGTGTAACACGTCTAGCTGATATCGAATTTAAAGTTGGTTACCAATTTATCTGTGAAGATAACGTGTTAACAAACGGTTTTCTTGGTTTAGTTATTCCAACAGGTAACAAAGCGACTGCAGAATACATGGCTGAGCCAATTGTTGGTAACGGTTTCCACTTTGGTTTAATGGCTGGTGGTACATACGAAATCCAATTGAATTCAAGCGAACGTACAAGATGGTCTATGCGTGCTGATTCATGCTACCGTTACTTATTCAAGAACACACAAGTTCGTTCATTTGATACAAACAATGGTAACTGGTCACGTTATATGTATGTGTGGGATAACTACGCAGCGGAACAACTATCTGAGGTAACTCCAAATGCTCCAACTATGCGTTCATACACACCTGGTATTAACGTATTTACCCAAGAAGTTAACGTTACTCCACAAGGCCAAATCCGCTTTAACCAAGCTTTAGTCCTAGAAGCTGGTGCATTTAAAGTAGAAGCTGGTTGGAACACATTCATCCGTCAAGATGAGTTAGTAACATTGGTTAACGAATGGCAAGATAACACAGTTGTATATGCTGATGCTTCTAACAACTTGTATTCTTTATACAACGCAAACAGAACTATCTATAACGATGCTTACCAAAGTTCACCAGTAGCTGCAACAACACCTGATGCTGCAAGCTTAGCTCGTTACGAAGCTGCTGCTGTGCAAGCTTCTGATCTTAACCTGAGTGGATCAGCTGCTTCATGGTCATTAATGACAAACACCCCATACTTAGTTGCTGGTTATGGTTTTGGTGAAGATCATTCAAGCATTTTAAGCATTGGTGGATCATTTGAATATTCAGCATCAAATGATTACTTAAGCACATGGATGCTATTTGGTAAATTTAGCTTCACATTTTAACTAACGACTGTTTGATGTTTTCAACAGTCTAAAAAAATACCCGCTTACCTGTTCATGATACATGGTAAGCGGGAACTATAATAAATTATGAGATAGTTTTTAATACAAGAAAGATATCGACTATGAAAATCACAAAAAAATTGATGATTGCAGCAGGATTATTCTTCCAACTATCAAACTTACAAGCTGATTTAGACGTCAACCAAAAGCAATCGTTTAATGATGCACTTGGAAAACTTAACAATCCTCAAGCTGACAGTTTATCAATTAAAGATGCTAAAGCAAAAGTAGATGCTCTTAATATACAAGATGCAGCTGTTTCTGATTCACTCAAGTTATATTTAACAACTAATACTATTACTCCAAGTAGTAAAAAAGCAGCATTTCCAAAAGCAGATTTAGATAGCATCAAACAAAAAAAAGATGACGATATAAAAAAATCTCGTCCAGTAGCTACTCCAGCTCAAGAAGATACTCGTGACGCGGACCTTGATGCTGCAAATGAAAGAGCTGACAAAGCTGAAGCTGCTCAACAAGAAGCTGAAAATAAAGTTACTCAATTAGAAGCTAAATTTGCTGCACTAGAAAAAAAAGTTGCTGAATCTGACAGCGATATTAAAAAACTTGTTGATGCTGCAAAAGATAAACACGGCGCTGATAAATATATTCCGTTAGCTCAAAAAGCTGCTGAATCACTAAAAGCTGCTATTGAATCTATTAATGATGCAACAGAACAAGAAGCCGTAAGAAAAGCTGTGCAAGCTGTTTTAGCTCCTCAAGCTCCTGCTGCTGCATCTGCTCAATCAGGTGTAAATTTAGGTCGTTTAGGCAAAAAAGCTCGTCGTAAAGCGTAAAAATAGAGATTACGCTGTTTACATTTTACTAAAAAAGAGAGGTATAAAAACCTCTCTTTTTTATTTAGTATCAAAATGCATAGATTACTAATTACATCGCTACCCAAAGCTAGGTCCTGTGAACCAAATTTTTATTTTAGAGATTTACCCTACGTTTTTTACAAAAACTCCGGGAATCGGCAGGCCAGTGCGCCTGATGCACTTTTTTTTAAATCTTAGCCAAGTTTAATTTTTTAAAGTTTGCTTCGTTTTTTGCATAGATTGACGTAGTTTTTCATTAAAAAAGCGTAACGTGGCCGCCGCCACCACTCTTTCCGGAGATGAGCGAAGCGATATCGTAGGTTTTTGTGCACATGTAAATTTAGTTCACACAGCCTAGCACTCATTTAAAAATCTCAAGATGTCATTGCATGCATGCATAGATAACTGAATTAAAATCGAATCTAACAAACGAATAATCGATAAGCATATGACCAATTCATAATGTCAACAATTAGGTAAAATTTAACAACTTTGCAAGACTCAGTACAATTCTCTTCTTTATTTTGAGCTCATACAGCTTTACCCAGATACCATGGCGTAAGATATTATTTTAAATTTTTTGATAAAAGTATATATCATGACAAATAAAAAGAGAGGTCTAAAAAACCTCTCTTTTTATTTGTCAGATTAATATTCTATAGATTTTTAATTAAATCTATATCCAAACCCTGCGCCAAATAATGCTCCATTCAAAATCGCATCTTGCCGTTGCACAGGTGCATTTGCAGCTGAATTAAAATCAAATGTAACAAACGAATAATCGATAAACAGATCAATAAATAAAGAATGTGTAATATCGATAATTGCACCAAATTTAGCAATGCCGCCAAGGCTCCAAGCTGCAGTTCTTTCATCAGTTAAAAATGTTGACGAATCGATCGTACGCAAATAGGTTGGCTGAGCACCTAAACCAACATAGATATCGCAATGATCACAACATTCAATGAAATATTTTAGCCCAAATCCAAAATTTAATGAGAAAAACTGGGATGGAGTTGCAAATATCGGTGTTATACCAGACTTATTAAAAAAATCTATACTGGTAAAAGCATAAATATTGTGAGTAATTTCCGCAGTTGCTTCAAGCCCAACTTCTCCACAACCATTGTCATAAATAGCTTTAAATGTATCATCAGTTGATAAAAAATATGCGCCTTTTACTTCAAGCAAAACATCTTTTGCTTGTAATCCAATTGTCATTGTTCCTACTAAAAAACCTGCTAATAGTATCGATTTAAAATTTTTCATACAAAGCCTCTCTTAATTATTTTTAACCGTAAGAACAGAAACAGAAATCGCTGATGACTCCGCATCATCTGCATCAACTGATGTTACATAGTAAGTATACGTTGTACCAGGAATACGATTGTGATCATAAAAAACTAACGAACCATTCGCAGAAACAGTACCAGCTAAAACTGTTAAGCCTGCATCACGATACACATTATACGATACTGGAGTTGAACCCGATTCTGGAGCTGTCCAGCTGATCGTATTAATATAATCAGTTTGGGTAAAGAACACGTTACTTTGTGATACGCCAGTGATGGTAGCTGGGGGTAAAATGGTTATAAACGTATAGGTTTGAGAAATGTTTGAACTTTGTGCAGTTGAATATAGGTATGGAGAGTTAGGAACAAATGCTACCATTCTTGGGTTTCCTAAGTTAAAACTGTTATTATTTACAGTGCCTGTTAATGTATCTGTTGCTACATCCATAATTAAAATTTCATTGTTACTTAAATTTGCTATATATCCTGTTGTTCCATCTGAACTAATAACAATTCCAAATGGACGAGAAGGGTTAGTTGATCCTTGATTCACGATTCCTGGAGAAGATGGCGTATCTAAATTTGTTGTATCAACCACATATATATTATAAACACCAGTATTTTGCTCATAACCTGTTACATACAGTTTTGAACTGTCAAGCGCAAATACCATCTGACCACCATTGGTATTTCCCAAAGATAATGAAAGATCTAATGCTATCCCTGCTGTGTATGTTAAACCATCACCTGAAATAGCATAAGGCGTTAATACACCTGAATAATTAATTACATACAGATAGCTACCATCAGGACTTAACACACAACTACAAGTATTTCCTGTCCCTGTAATTGTTTGCACAACTGTATTATTTGATGTATCGATAACTGATACCGTAGCTGCTGCGCTATTAACAACATACGCCAAAGTTCCTGCATCATTGATAATAATCCATGTTGGAGATGCTCCGACAGCAATAGGACTTCCAACTACCGTATTATCTGATGTTTGAATTACTGATACGGTGTTATTACCAGAATTTGCTACGTACACAAAATTTCCATCTGGCGTAACAGCAACTCCATAAGGACTTGCTCCAACAGTAATGTTACTTGTAATAGCATTATCTGATGTTTGTATGACTGATACCGTATTGTTAGCATTATTTGCTGCATATACATATTGACCATTTGGTGTAACAGCTATTCCCCATGTTTCAGACGGCATTGCTATTTGATCTACTACCGTATTATCCGCTGATGAATAAACCAGCTCAGCTACTGAAAGTGCTAAGCACATCAACGATATTTTTGAAAATGTCTTTAACATTTCACTCCTTTTTAGTATGAAAAAATTATATATCCCGTATAAACTAGACATATTTTATTTTAATTCAAGCTTTCAGGTGCGATATATGCAAAAAATAATAACAAAAAAGGGCAGCTTAAAAGCTGCCCTTTTTTACGTTCTACAATAATTTACACTTGTCCACAACATTTCTTGTATTTCTTACCTGAATTACAAGAACAGTCATCGTTGCGACCAACGCGTGAATCATCTTTTTGTGCCGGTTGCCCAGTACCTGATGTATCAGACGAAGAGATCATCTTAATTTCTTCAAGCTCTTTTTCGCGCTTTCTTTCTAACTGTTGAGAGTTAAAGTGCTCTGGTTTTAAGTGGAAAATGTGATGGACGATATCCGCACGAATATTACGCATCATGTCTTCAAACATGATGTATGATTCACGTTTGTATTCGATTAAAGGATTTTTTTGGCCCCAACCACGAAGTCCAATACCTTCTTTTAAATGATCAATGTTAACCATATGTTGCTTCCAAGCTTGGTCAATAGTTTCAAGCATCAACCATTTTTCTGCACGTTGCATCACTTCTTTGCTGCTGTTATCACGATATGCAGCATACGATTTCAGCAAGAATTCAACTAAAGCACGCTCAAGATCGTCACTATTAGTTTTGCCTGCTACTGCTTGTTCAAGAGCTGCTCTGTCTAAACCAGTCATGCTCACGATTTTTGTAACAACATCTAAGCATTGAGCTGGAGTTATCATGCGATCAGGGCAATGGAATGCAACCATGTCTTGTACCATCGCATTAATAAAGTCGCGAACAACTTCATAAATCTGGTCAGCATCTTTGAGCACATCTTGGCGAATGCTAAAAATAACATGGCGATGTTGGTTTAATACGTCATCGTATTCGATTAAATGTTTACGAATTTCAAAATTATGTTTTTCAACTTTTTCTTGAGAACGTTCAATTAATTTTGAAACTGTACGCGATTCAATTTGTTCATCTTCAGCCATACCAGCACGTTGCATATAGGTTTTCATGCTATCACCAGCAAAGATACGAATCAAATCATCTTCAAGTGAAATGTAGAAACGAGATTCGCCTGGATCCCCTTGACGACCAGAACGACCACGAAGCTGATTGTCGATACGACGACTTTCGTGACGCTCAGTTCCTAAAACATACAGGCCACCAGCAGCAATTGATTCTGGATTCAGTTTAATATCGGTTCCACGACCAGCCATGTTGGTTGCAATCGTTACGGCACCATAGTTGCCTGCATGCGCAATAATTTCAGCTTCACGAGCATGGTTTTTTGCGTTTAATACATTATGAGGGACGCGAGCTGCAGTCAGCACATCACTTAATCTTTCAGATTTTTCAACGGCAACGGTACCAATTAAAACTGGCTGACCTTTTTTGTGGCGCTCAATAACATCTTTTGCTATTTCAGCAAATTTTGCACGCTCTGTTAAAAAGATTAAATCATTTTTATCAAGACGTTGCATTTTTTTATTCGTTGGAATTGCAACAACATCAAGTCTGTAAATTTTCATAAATTCTTCAGCTTCAGTCATTGCAGTACCGGTCATACCTGCAAGCTTGGTATAGAGCCGGAAGAAGTTTTGCAACGTGATTGATGCAAGTGTTTGTGTTTCTTTTTCGATCTGCACATCTTCTTTAGCTTCAATTGCTTGATGCAAACCATCACTATAGCGACGACCAGATAAAATACGACCAGTAAATTCGTCAACAATCAACACTTCGCCATCGCGAACTACGTAATCAAAATCACGTTTAAAAATAATATTTGCTTTTAATGCCTGCATAATATGATGCAAGATGCTGATATTTTCAATTGCATATAAATTTGCAATACGTAAACGTTTTTCAACTTTATCGTGACCAACTTCAGTCAATAATACTGAACGTTCTTTTTCATCAAGTTCGTAGTCTACACCACGCTCTAAGTTGCTCACTGCTTGTTGTGTTATGGTATATAAATTTGAAGACGTTTCAGATCCGCCAGAAATAATTAATGGGGTACGAGCTTCATCAATTAAAATTGAGTCGCACTCATCGATAATTGCAAAGTTTAATTTACGTTGCACATAATCTTCGTAACGAAATTTCATGTTATCACGAAGATAATCAAATCCAAGTTCATTGTTTGTTGCGTATAAAATATCTGAATTATAAGCATTTTTGCGATCGATATCATTTAAATCATGCGTTAATACCGCAACAGAAAGTCCTAAGAATTCATAGAAAGGACGTGCCCACTGCGCATCACGTTTTGCAAGATAATCGTTGACGGTGACTAAGTGAGAACCTTTTCCTGATAATGCGTTTAAATACAGAGCCAATGTTGCTGTTAAAGTTTTCCCTTCACCTGTTTTCATCTCAGAAATTTTTCCTTGATGCAACACAATCGCACCCATCAGCTGAACGTCAAATGGACGCATTCCAAAAACTCTCCATGCAGCTTCACGAGCTAGTGCATACGCTTCTGGTAAAATTTCATCTAACGATTGACCATTCTTTACACGTTGGCGTAAATCTTTTGAAAGTTCTTGCAGTTGTTCATCTGACGATGACTTCATGCGAGTTTCTAAATTATTAATTGCATCAACTAACGGTTGCAGTTGCTTAACCGCTCGGTCATTAGCTGTCCCAAATATTTGAGCCAATACATTTGTTATCATTATTCATCCTTATATAAAACAGCTTAATGAAGCGATATAAGCGTTATCTGTCTACGAGCTTTTTCTTTTTCTCTTCGATATGAACACAATGATGTAGTGCATATTGTGCATACATTATAGGTAGTGTATATGTTCTTGGCTTTGATGCCAAGATTTCTTGCAATAATTGAGGTGAAAATGGTCGAGTTAAAGAAGATCTTGCTGTTTTTTTTGATAAAAGCAGCTTGAATATCACCATATTGTTTAAAGTTATCTATAAAATCTAAGCTTACTTGGTAACAACAGTCTCCTGCAGCTGGCCCAAAATAGATCTGCAGGTCATGTGTACGGGTCGCAAACTCTTTAAGCATGCTTTCAATAGCAATAGCAAAAATATTTGCTGCACAGCCCTTCCAGCCTGCGTGAACGATACCTGCGCTATGCGTTACCGGGTCATAGATAACAATTGGCAAGCAATCTGCAGTCAAAACACCAATACCATATTTTTTTTTGTTCGTAATAATAAAGTCACCTGATTGCTCTAAAAATTGATCTCTAGAGTCTTTACCCGTAATCACGACACCTTGTACACCATGATTTTGTTGTACAAAAATCATCTGCTCAGCGCCAACCTGCTGAGCAATAACTTGCAAAACAGGAGTCATGTTTTTTTGAGCAATATCATTCGTAGCAAGACTTTGTGATGCATCACCAAAATAGATCGTAATTTTTTCAGTTAAATGAATAGCCATAAAATAGCAATCTTTCATGCATGAATAGATAGAAAAATCTTTACACCGGCAAAGATCTTTCTATCATACAAAGTCATTCATATATTTCAATAGACTTTTTCATAACCTATACAAGATAATAGAACTTTTATTTTAGGCTGTGTGAAGCAAATTTACATGTGTATAAAATCCTACGATATTGGTGTGCTCATCTCCGGAAACATCCCTGGCCAGGGCAACTTTACGCTTTTTAAGTTTAAAAAATAGTACATCAAGCCACCTGCCAGCAAATTCCCGGAGTTTTAGTAGAAAACGTAGAGTAAAACTTGAGAGTTAAAATTTGGCTCTCTCAACCGAATCTTCAATTGTTGGTAAACTGCAACTCATTAAGGAAATAATCCTGGTTCAGATTCTGATTTTACGGATTTAGGTCGTGGACTTAACTTGCTTTTATTCCTTAGTATAGCTTGCTCTTTTAATTCCTCAGGAGTCTTGTAATCTTTAATTTGAGCCTTGATATCTTGACTAAATTCTTTTAGATAACTTTGCACCTGGCTATGATCAAATTCAATATTATTTTTTTTCAAAGTGATTGAAATTTCATCAATTACTGTTTGAAGAGATTGCGCTATTGGTTCAATTTCTTTTCGCACATCAGCTTTAAAAGTTTCTTCGCTGTATCTATACGTACCGGTATCAGGATTATAAGATTTAATGAATTCTTGTTGAAGTTTATCGATTTTTGAACGAGCATCTTGCAATTGTTTATTAAGATTTTTAATACTTTTTTTCGATGAATTTAATTTTGTTTGGACCTCATCTGGCAAATTCGAAAAAAGTGTATCTGTAATTTGTTGAAATTTATACGATATGTAGTTAATAAAATCTTGAGGAGTATCAAATTTTTTATCATGAATATCTTGAATTTTTTTCAATGCATCCTGATCTACCAAGGAATCGCTTACATCAAACGTTACATCTGAAGTCGGTGTCTGCTGCTCACCTGTTGTTGATTCTGTGCCATTTTTATCACCTTGTTTTTTTGTAACAGAAGTTGAATTACTCTCTTTAAGAGCATCGTTTAGTAATTTTTGAGCTGTTGCGTCATGCTCAGTTTTTGCACGGGCATCTTTTTCGGCTTTTGTTTCTTTAGCATAAGGATCCTTAGCCTGACCTGTTTCTCCTTCAAGTTTTCCAGATTTAACAGGAGCTTCAGGCGCCATTAATTGCAATGCACACATTAAAAACATAGATAATACTATTTTTAGATTTTTCATACATACTCTTTTTTATATAATTTTTTTAATTACTTAAAAACCCCGTAAGTTAATTTACGGGGTTTATTATATTCTATAAAAATAGAGATGCGTAATCATAGAGTTATAGATTTTTTATTCCATTGGTTCTAAATACGACTCTTCAACTTTTGGTCGTCGTAAAAATGCAGGAACATCAAGTGAATCTTGCTCATACCGGTTATTAAATGAATATATATTTTGTTGTGGTGTATGATCTTTTTCATGATGTGCAGGCATTATCACTTGCTCAACTAATTGAGGTGCCCCATCAACTCGTTGTAAGTATTCACTATACACAGGAATCACTTGTTCTGGAGCTTTAAGTTTGTGCTCAACAGGCTCTTCTCCTTTTATCTTAAGGTCAAGCATTTGGTCTGCAGGAATTTCAGCCTTAGTTGCGTATGCTAAAGGATTTTCAAATCCTGTTGCAATCACCGAGACAGAAACTTTATCTCCCATGCTTGGATCAATAACTGAGCCTAAAATAATATGAGCATTTTCATTTGATTCATCATAAATGACCGATGCTGCATCATTAATTTCGTGAAGCGATAAACTTAATCCACCCGTAATATTAACTAAAATGCCGCGAGCTTTTTTCATATCCATATTTTCAATGAGATTCGACGAAATTGCCTGCTGCGCTGCAACACGAGCTCTATCATGACCTTGAGCTGACCCAGCGCCCATCATAGCAAGACCCATGCCCTTCATGATTGCTCGCAAATCAGCAAAATCAACATTAATATGACCTGGCTGTGTCACAATATCCGTAATACTTTTTACTGAGTGAATCAGCAACTGATCAATCATTGCAAATGATTCAATCATAGTCACTGAGCGGTCAACAACATCGAGTAATTTTTGATTTGGAATAATGATTAACGTATCAACTTCTTTACGTAACTGCTCAATAGCTTCTTGAGCGACCATCATGCGACGACGACCTTCAAATCCAAATGGCTTTGTTACCACCGCAATTGATAAAATGCCACGTTCTTTTAATGCTTTTGCAATAACAGGAGCTCCACCTGAGCCAGTTCCTCCGCCCATACCTGCAGCAATAAATACAATGTCTGCATCGCCAATTGCTTCCATAATTCGCTCAAGATCTTCTTCTGTTGCGCGACGACCTAAATCAGGGTTAGCGCCTGAACCAAGTCCTTTGGTAGATTTTTTACCAAGTTGAATCTTTTTTAATGCATTTGAATGGTATAAAGCTTGAGAGTCAGTATTGGTAACAATAAAATCAATATGCTGTAAATCTGAACTAATCATACTATTAACGGTATTTCCACCAGCTCCACCAACCCCAACAACTTTAATAGAAAGAATGACGTCACTTTTTAATTCGTGTTCTTTATCAAACTCAATCATCACAGCTCCTTTAATAGCCTTTATATACAAAAATCATAGAATAGCTCATAGCCTGTCCTATTAAGAATGCTTTTGTAAAGAATATATAAAAAAATAGTTGATTAAGATGATTCTTGCATACTTATAGATAAAAATTTTGTGAGTTTATTACAAGGTTTTTGCCTACAACTTACTCTGCCTTATTAAATTTTGATAGGCTGCATAAACTAAATTTAAAATTAAGATACAAGCCTTGCATATCGCTTTGCTGATCTCCGGAAATATCGGTGGCGGCGGCCAGTTTACGCTTTTTTCATGTAAAAAATAGTGCCTTAGGCAGACCAGCCAGCAATTTCCCGGGAGTTTTCGTAAAAAACGTAAGGTAAAACTTGAGAATGAAAAATTGAGAAACTCAACCTAAGCTAAAAATATATAATTAAAAACCCAGATCATGTTTTCTTTTTGAGTATTATGTTATTATAAAAATATAGATTTATTTCCAGTTTTAATTTTATAGGAATGGCATATGAAAAAAAATAGAAATCATTATCTGAATTTTTGTTTGACTATCTCTCAAATAGTATCTGCATCTGCAATGGATAAAGATACTCATGATGATTATAACTATGCAAAAAACCAACCATATCTTAATAAATATATTACAAATGAAGCAAGTCTTGGTATTAATAAAAATACTGTTCCCTCACTAGAAGATATTCAAGGCGTAACATTTGTTGAGCGACTCATTGCTAACATTGATAAAAACATTGATTTAACTACTGCAGACTTTGAATACTTACAATCAAAAATTAAAATAAATCCTTCTCTTTTTTGCATGAAGTTTATGATTCATCTTTAGATGAAGACGTGGACTCTCATCTCATAGAACTATTATTTAAAGCTATAATTCAGAATAAACCTCAAATGATTGAGCTTGCGACTCTTCTTGATGTTAACGATGTTAATTTAGATCTATTTTGCCCATTCCCAGTAGAACATATAGTAAGAACTCATCATTCATCATCTCTAGATAGTATTGATGTAAAAACTAAAATAGACGATGAAACTTATCCAGAGACAGCTTTATGCACTGCTGTTCGTTGCAATAATAGAGAAATCATAAATCTCTTACTGAGCAAAGGTTTTGATATCAATTTAAATGGAATGGGTTGTTTTGAGGGAATATGCTTGCATCATGCATCTTTTTTAAATAATCCATCTATGATCAGGTTCTTACTGAGCAAAGGCGCTACAATAAATATAGTTGATGACAACAAAGAAAATTCATTGCATAAAGCATTGCGTAATGGTCAAACAAAGACTGACAATGGCCAAAAACTAGAACAAACAATCTTAACTCTGCTGGATGCCGGAATAAATGTAAATGCTCAAAATGAAGATGGTGATACTCCTTTACTTTTGGCAATTCTATATAAAGAGTTCAACATTATTCCTTTATTATTATCCTATAAAGCAGATCCAAAAATTAAAAACAATGCTCAGATATCTGCTTTTGATGTTGCATGTAAATTTGAATATAAAGACATGATCAATCTATTTTTAAAAGAGCAGGCAACAAACAAAAGAAAAAGAGCTGAAAGTATATAAATTTCAATAAAATTTAAGCTTTATGAATCAAATTTAAAAGTAGCATAGAACTTGCGATATCGCTTTGCTCATCTCCGGAAATATTGGTTTCCAGGGCCACTTTACGCTTTTTTCATGTAAAAAATAGTGCCTCAGGCCCACCGACCAAAAAATTCCTGGAGTTTTTGTAAAAAACGTAGAGTCAATCTTTAACGTAAAAAATTGGTTCACAGAACCTAACATTGTATCTACATTCTCAAAAGTGATACAAAAATATTAGATTATATTTTTGTATCACTTTTTATTTGATGAGCTCTTAGAAAAAATCAGAGACCCATGATTTCATTCTTATAAAAATTTTATGTAGTAACGGTCCTTGCATTGAGTTCATCGTGGTATGCTTTGATGTTCTCAACGCAAACATTAATAAACCATATCCTGTTGCATACATTGGATTTTGTAATGAGTCTGGAATAATTTGATCTTTTTTTGGCACACCTATACGCACAGGCATAGATAAAATATCTTGCGCAAGTTCATCAATTCCTTGCAAGAGTGATCCACCACCCGTAATGACTAACCCGGTTGTCATAAAATGCTGTAAATCTGAACTTTGTATCTCATGGTTAACCATAAAAAATAACTCTTGAGCGCGCGCTTGCAAAATAAACCCAATATGCTCTTTCGTTGCAAGTTCAGTTTGTCCACCTTGTGCCATGACTACCTGCACTTCACCTTGAGTCTTTGTCGAGTCAAAACCAACATAACCAGCCTGATGCTTAATACGCTCTGCATCACCAATATTTGCACGTAATCCAACAGCTACGTCATTGGTAAAATGATTTCCTGCAATAGGAATAACTTTGGTAAATCGAATTGTTCCGTTTTGATACACTGCAAAGTCTGATGTTCCTCCACCAATATCTAAGACGCCAACACCAAGCTTACGTTCATCGATACTCAATACACCATCAGCTGATGCAAGTTGCTCAAGAACAATATCTTGAACTTTAATGCCAACCATTTCACAGCATTTTACTAAGTTTTGAATTGATGCAACAGACCCTGTAACTAAATGAACAACAACTTCTAACCTAACGCCATGAAGACCTATTGGATTTTCAATCTTATCTTGCCCATCAACCATAAAATACTGTGGCAACACATGCAGAACTTTTTGACCTTTTTCGATCTGAACAGCTTTTGCCGCAGCTAAAACGGTATCAATATCTTCTTGCGTAACTGACGATCGTTTAATTGGCACAGCACCACTTGAATTAAACGACTGGATATGACTTCCAGAAATTCCAATATATGCAGACTCTATTTCACATTCCGCCATCAATTGTGCTTCATCTACAGCTTGCTTAATTGACGAAACTGTTTTTGCTATATCAACAACAACGCCTTTATTAAGTCCATACGAAGGCGCTCGACCAACACCTAAAATTTCAACTTTATCATGGCTTAATTTACGAGCAATTAAAACACAAATTTTTGTTGTGCCAATATCAATAGCTGTAATTATATTTGAAAAAACTTTTCCCATCTTCACCCCCCCTTATTTGTAGAAAATAGAACGATTTGTTGATCAAATCTAAGATCGCAGACCCAGGTGATATTATTTTTGCATGGTTTACCACGCTTATCTTTACAAGGCTTGTCGATAATTTGTCCCCGTAATTTTCGACACTCCCCAATATCTTGCATCGTTGGCGGTCGAGCATAGTCGACAAGCAACGAAAGGTCATCCCCATTTTTTTGGTCAAGCCAAACATTATATTTGCCAACCCAACGAATTGAGAAATCTTGCAAAATAGGATCTGATAACGACCCAACAAACTTTATTAAACGATCAATATCTTTATGATGAAGTGTGCCATCGTAGGTCACATTTTCAAGCTGAGAAATTAATTTATTTTCAAATACAGTTTTGTCAAAAATTTGACCCTGCTCAGAAAGAACAAACGAATCATTAACCATAAACATTGGCTGATACGCTTGAATCGTAAAATTAAGTTGATCAGGATTTTGCATATCAACAATAATTGATCTGATTGCAGAAAATTGTGATTCAATTGATGGTAACAAGGATGCTGGCTTTTTATTTTCTTTATATGCCGTATCAATAAAAGATTTGATCTCAGCTTTCATAGCCTGAGAAAAATTTGAATCTAATGTAAATGAACAGTCATCAGGATACACTAACGTCATATCTGGCTTGTGCTGATGACGTAACCACAAGCAGAGTCCAATGAAAGCAAACGCTATCATTACTTTTTTAAATGCTGTCATATGCCCCCCTATCCAGCAAAAAATTACTCCTTTTTGTATACTAATTATCGATTTCAATAGTCAATAATCTCAAATAAAAAGAGGGTTATGTTGCTTGATAGGAAAAAAAGGCCCCTCCTAGAGGCAGGAGCGAACCTTTTTTACTTTTTTATTTTTACAAAATTTTATTGTTTCTTGGGAGATATATAAAAATAAGCGCGAGAATCTTTTACTGCTAAAACTTCACGTACACACTCTTGCCACTCTTTGAATAACACGGGGTCAACTAATTTATTTTTACTAAAATTGCGTATGTTATATTGTAAAAAAATCATGTCATTTTCTATATCTTCTGTACCTAAAAAATCTTCTAAATAAAGTCCCATAGCTATAAAAGCTTGCTCTATAGTTACTTTTTTATAAGTCTGTATTTTTATAACTTGAGATAAAGATTTAAGCCAAATTTCCCACATTATAGAATCAATCATATGCTTATTTTTTAAAAAACTCATGTTAGTTAATACTGTCGCAAGGTCACTTGATGGCTTATGATCAAAATATCTTTGCAATAATCTAGCAACAGCATTAAAACTTTGTAATTTTGTTAATTTTTTCTGCATTACAATAAAATCCTGTGTTTTTAATTTCTCTAATGCATAAATCTCTAAATTTTAGTTGATTTTTTACCATTGCAATCTCTTATATGCTTTTTGATAACTTTCTTCAGATTCATAAAAGCTTCTATGAAATTTAAGCGCTTGATTGAGCCACTCAAGAGCAATACAATGAGGAATTATTCGGCGCACTAATGGTTTAAAGTCTTTAATAAATTCATCAAAAGGTATAAATTCAGATTCACTTGGTTTATCATCTAATGCAAGAAAATGCCATGGATAATCTTTTGTGAATTCAAAGATAATATTATTATAATTGTCATTATACATCCATGCAGAAACAAGAGGATTAGCATCTCCAAAAGTAGTACAAATTTGATAATCTAAACCAACCCAATAGCTACTAGAATTATTGGATGCTGGAACTTTAAAAAACCCAGTTTTATCTTGATAATACCTATTTTGCATGAGTCCTAAATTTTGTGAAATCGACTCATGTAATTGTAATTTGCCCTCAATTGCTTTTTTCAAACATATAATAAAAGGCTCGAATATTTCACTTACAGACTCTTGCCCAATGCATATTTGATAGTCGTCATACACAAAATATAATTTAATCATGTCGCAGCATAAACTTATTTTATCAATATCATGACCATGACCTGAAATAATTTTAATATACTCAGATGTTGATAATGAAAATATTAATTCTTTCATAATATAACCAATTTAATCTTCTTGTTTAGTTAACTTTTTTGATGTGCTATCTTTCATAAAACCTTGCTCAACTAATGCATCTTTCACTTTTTGGGGTAAAGTCGTTATATCTTCTACAATATAACCATGATAAATATCTTCTTCTTCATACTTTAAAATTACAACTTTACCATCCTGAACAGCTACACGCTGAGTTGATTTTTCAACAGAAAATGAATTATCCAAAGCATCTTGTCCATCTCGTGGAGGCTTTCCTATATGATCTGGACTGTTTGGATGATGCTTTGGAGATGGTCGATACGTTCCATGAGGCGCTTTAGAATTATTATTATTCTGCTCTTTATTTCGATTTGCCTGCAAAATAAAATCATCAGGATCTTGGTTGCCATGAGAACCGCACCCAGGAGAATCTTTATCTAAATCTGGGGCAGCTGGATCAGATTGACCACATCCAGTTGATTTTGATTCTGGTTCATCAGTTGGACCATGAGCAGTATCAGTAGGTCCTTGCTGTGGAGTCGTTGGTGTTGTCAAGGTTGTTGGGGTTTGCAATTCATCAGTTACTCCTCCACAACCACTATTTGGTGAAGGCGTTTGTGGTGTACTGTCCATAGGAGTCGAATCTGATGAAGATTCTGAAGTCGAATTCGTTGTTGATTGATTGCCTGAATTATTATCAATTTGATTACAAGAAGGAGTATCTTTTGATGAGACTGGTTTTGTTGCGTTTGTAATAATCGTATGATTACGTGAATAATTTGTGATTACCCATCTATTATTCTCTTTATCTAAAGTCCAGGAATAACCTTTTACATCATAATAACAACCATCATTACCTCGTAAAGGTTTACCATCTTTAGATAATGCAGCCTGAAAAGTTTCCGCTGAAGAGCTAACCGGAAAATAAGCAGAATGATCTGGAAGAAGATCATAAATTTCAGGAGTTGGAAGATTCTTTTCAATAGTACTTAAGACTTTATCAACTTCTGCCTGCTTTTTTGCAGCAGCAGCTTGAATGGCTGGCTGATTATTTTTGACATAGTCAGCCACCTTTGCTTTAACATCTGGTGCAGAATATAAATAATTCTCCATACCATACATAGGCGGTATCTCATGCACATCATGAGAATTTCTTGGAATAAGGTATAATCTTTGAGATCCATTATTTTCAAGCACAACAAGAAGTTGGCACTGCCTCCCGTCATACTCTATAGGAATCAAACGCGCATCTAAAATATCATCTTGCTTAACAGCTCCCAAAGATCCAATATTAATAGCTTTCTCAAGAGAATATGCTAAATCTCGCGAATATTTTTCTAATTGATCAAGAACTGATCTTTCTTCAGGTGTCAATTTTTTATAATTTCTTGCCTGCTGTATATAGTCAAAAATAAATTCTCTATTTTGATACATAAAGCTTCCGGCAAGAATTCCTACTCCAATAGGTCCTGCAAAAGTTCCTAGAAGAGACTCTAAAATATATGCTTCTGCCAACACAACACTTGTTGCCATTATCCTTTTTTGCTCAGAATATTCATTGATTGCATAACTATCGCAATTAAGATTTTCAAGAAAAGAAAAAATATCTTCTAAGTATTTTTCATGCTGAGCTTGATAGGTATTTTCTATATTATTTTTGTCTGAATGCCTTGCAATAACTCGCTCTTTATCTCGTGTATCTATGTTGATAAAAGCAATAAGTGCCTGTACCAGCTCATCAAATATTTTTTCTTTTTCTTTGCTTGCCCCAGGTTCTAATAATTTTGCAATAACTTGACTGAAAAAAATATACGCCTGTATCTTTTTTTCTTTTTGAGCTTTTTCTATATCAGTTAATTGATATGATTTTTTATTTTTATATAAAAAATGCCGATTTTCTTTTTCATACAAAGCATGCGCGGTAAAAAAAGCTTTTATTTCTTCACACTGCTTACGATAAACAAGATTTTTTGTAAGCTCTTCTGGTTCTATAACAGACTGTTTTGTTTGTTTAGTTCTATCGATCTGCGCTTTCTCTTGGGTGTCTTGTATAAAAAAACTTGCTCCAACAATAAAAAATCCTGCTCCAAGTGCAAGTGGCGCTGATAATACTAGACCACTTGTTGCAAGACCGTATATACAAGCTGCAGCTGCCATTGCAGAATAATCTACACCTGCTTGAAGTGAGGTTACTGGAGGAGATTGTCGATCTTCATCATGATCATCAGAATCACGATCATCTTTTGATGTGTCAGATTGCTGACCTGGGGCTAATTCAAACCATGTACCAGATGAGTGCTTTGCTGTAGGATTACTTTTTTCTTTTTCTTTTGAACGCTTTAAAGCAACAACCCTATCAGCAACGCGAGAACCCCGTGGTGCTATATAAGGAGTTTTCTTAGGAGAATTTGTTGAATTGGTTTGTTCAATCGGGGCAATAAAAGTCTTATCTGGAATACTTTTATTGATCTGATTACATACATTTTTATTTTTTGTAATATTTTTATTAAATTTTTCAGTTGCTTGCAATGAAAAAAAACAGACCAAAATCATGCATAGAGATAACAGCTTCTTCATAAGTGATTTTCGATAAAAAAGTAGAAATAATGTATATAAACTGTATGTAAAATTGAACTTTTTTAACAAATAAGTCAAATATAAAAACTTGTATATACAGCTACCAATCAATACTAAGCTGTGTGAATCAAATTTAAAAGTCGTGTACAATCCTACGATATCGCTTCGCTCATCTCCGGAAGCAGTAGTGGCGGCAGCCACGTTACGCTTTTTTTATGAAAAACTACGTCAATCTATGTAAAAAACGAAATAAACTTTGAGAAATTAAACCTGGCTAAGATTTAAAAAGAGTGCATCTGGCCCACTGGCCTGCAAATTCCCGGAGTTTTTGTAAAAAACGTAGGGTAAAAATCTTTAGTAAAAATTTGGTTCACAGAACCTACAATGACTATGAGAGTTTAAATTTTAAGGCTTACAAATAATTGTTTCTATTCATCACAACAAAAGGTAAATCCATAGATTTTTATGTGCAAAAAAGCATCTTTTTTACATTGCCAACTACAAAAGCTGAACAACAAAAAAAGATGCTTTTTTTATAACTATATTTTTTAATTTTTTTAAAAAATCTCTTGTACTGTTATTTGAAACTTATTAAATCGAATTGTAAAATCATCATACGATTGCACAAGACGTTTTTTAGAATCTATAGAAATAGAAGTATCATTACTATCTAAACAATTTTTAAATGCAACTAAAGACGGCTGGCAAGGACAAACCTCTAAATAAACACAAAAGAGCTCCTGGCAAGCAGCTGCAAGAGCAATAAAATCAAGCTCAATATATAAATATTCTTGATGCTCAGTAATTTGCTCAGATATAACGTTCATTAATTGATCTGCACCTGTAACACCTTCTTCAATGATCGTACCATTCATCATTAAAAACAGATCAACAATCTGCTGAATCTCTTGAATATCATGATACATGACTGACGTTACTTGCTTGAGACTTTGCCAATCAACAATTTTTGATTGCGCAGCCAAACAAATTCCTGACTCATAAAAAAAAGCTTGATCTTGCGGTGCATAATCTGTGAAAACCGCATGCATCATTGAACTTACACTTAGTAGTATAAACAACCACTTCTTCATAACAATACAACTCCCTTAAAAACTCTCTCTATTTTAATAACTTTTACTAAATCTTTTTAAGCTGCAAACCAATTGAATACATCAAAATTCCAGCAGCAACTGATGCATTGTAAGAAATATCAGGACGACGCTGAGGTAATAATATTTTTGTACCCATTTTTGCTACATCTGCAGAAATTCCATGCTCTTCGTTTCCAATAACTAACACAGCTGGATCTTTAAATGTAAAATTTGCAACGCTTTCTGTTCCGCCAAGTGTCGCACAATAAATGTTATAACCAGACTTTTTTAGTTCAAATAAAGCTGCTTTTACTGATGCTGCAAGATAAATTGGTAAATGAAGCGCTAAGCCAGCTGATGCTTTAAAAGCTGCTGGAGTTAACGAAGCTGCATTTGATCGAACTAAAATAACACCATCGACACCCGTGCAGTAAGCTGATCGTAAAATAGCACCTAAATTACGAACATCCTGAACTTCGTCAAGCACAACTATAAATTTATGTTTATCTGGGGTGAATATAGCTTGTGTAAATGGAAATTCTGACACAAATGCAATGATCCCTTGGTGATCTTTTGAACCAGCAACATTATCAAGTGTTTCACGAGTTACTAATGAAACTTGAATATGATTTGGAATTATTTTTGATAAAGCTGTCCATGATTTAATTGGATTTTTTAGCGTATAAATAGCGCCAATTTTAAGTCGCTTTGAGTGTAAAAGCTCAGTGACAGGATGAACACCATAGATGATGTTTGTATATTTAATTGGTTGTTTTTTTTTCATAAGATTCCGCTCATCCGCCAAAGTTTTTCACAACGGCTTCATTTGATTTAATTTGAAAATAGATAGATTATATCAAGCTTACTGCATCTACTAAACGGCGTCAATTTGCAATTAATAAAAAATAAAATCAGCAAAAAATAGATTAAAAACTGATATTTTTTTACACTAAACAGTATGAAAAAACTCTTCAACAAAACTCCACAAATCTTTTCCGATTCAGGCATTGTAACCACACCAGACTTACTTAAAAACTGGATCGAATTAAGCAAGTCTGCTGCAACAGCAAATGCTCAGCAATTTCAGCAGTGGCTTGGACCTGTGACAAAGATATCTGCAGTATTAAAATCAAATGCTTACGGACATGGACTTATTGCAATGGCTACTCTTTATGATGAGTGTGATGCTATTGCAACATTGTCAGTTATTAATCTTTACGAAGCTGTTCAACTTCGCCAACATGGTATTAAAAAAACAATTTTGGTTATTGGATATCTTGATGCAGCCTACGACCTTATCGTCAAATATGACATCCATGTTGTCATCTACGACCTATTGCTCGCAGAACAATTAAACGAAGTTGGTAAAAAATACAACACTCAGATTATTGTTCATATAAAATTTGATAGCGGCATGCATCGACTTGGAATTCTTCCTGATAACCTGGATCAATTTATACAAGAACTTAAAAAATTACCTTTTATTACTATTCAAGGAATTTTTTCTCACTTTGCCCAAAGTTACATTGCTACAACAACACATCATCAAGAAGATGTCTTTGTTATCGCAACTCATTATGGATTACAAACCCATATTTCTAATTCTCATGGCACCTTGACTGCACATCATAAAAACTATACTTTTGCACGCATAGGCATTGGTCTGTATGGCTATCTTCAAAAATATGATCAAGATGTTCAAAACATGCTTAAACCTGTATTATCATTAAAAACAAGAATTCTTCAAATCAAACAGGTCAAAGCAGGATCTTTTATAGGATACGACGCTACGTACCAAGCTCCAACTGATATCACGATTGCAATCATAGCAATTGGTTACGCTGAAGGGCTTGATGCTCGCTTGTCAAATTGCGGATCAGTTATGATTAACGATCAATTTGCTCCCATTATTGGCAGAGTGTGCATGAATTTAACCATTGTTAATATCAGCTCTATACAAAATTGTAGCGTAGGACAGGTAGTAACCGTGCTTGGATCTGAAAAGAATTTATCAATAAGCGCGTATGATTGGTCGGCTCTCACGCAAGCGAGTGCTTATAATCATCTAACTAAAATTTCGTCATCTCTTGTTAAAATTATTGTTGATTAATTTTTTATCATATAAAAAATTGCATAAAAAATTCATATAAACGCTTGCACCATAAAAAACGCCGTACAAAATTGACAACTATTGATTTTCTTAACATCATTGTGATAAAATTTTTTCAGATATGATTCTAAATAAAAAAAGGAGATCACTATGAAAAAAAATCTATACGCAATGCTTTTAGTTGTAGCTGTTGGATCAATAGCTAATGTACAAGCAGGTTGTTCATCATGTAAAAAAACAACAGTTCAAGTCTCTTCAGACTCAGGCAAAGTATCTTCATCAACAGCTGAATATAAAGACAGAATGCATAACATTGAAGAATGCATTAAATCAGTAAAAGATAAAGCATTAGGCAAAAAGAAATCAGCTTCGCTTGCAGAATTGACAACAATTGAAGCAAAAGTTGATGACTTTGCTCAAGATACATTCCGTGATGCAAATGATAAATTTAACATGCATGCTAAACATGTTCGTAAATTAAGATCTGAACTAAAACATGCTCGTGAATACGTAAAGAAAAATGGTATTAACTAATACAAGCAATGCGCTCTAGTTAAGAATCAAATCAATGAGAGCCCCAATATTATATTATTGAGGGCTCAATTTTTTAATTTCAAAAAAGGAAAAAATATGAAAAATATCAACGCGTATCATATACTCATGTTACTTATGGTAACAACAACATCAACAAGTCTTATGTCAATGAATCAACTTCGCAAAAGTGTAAACTCAACAGCTCATAGCGCTACATCAGCAGCAAGTAATGCAGTTGGTCAGGCAACAAATGCAATTGAAAACAATGTTGTTAATCCAATTGAAAATAATGTAATTCACCCAACTCAGAAAATTGGTGAATCTGTTGTAGAACATAGCAAAGAAGCTATTAAAACAGCAGAAGAAGCTGTTGATACAACAGGCAAAATAATTAAAGCATTACCTTCAATTATCAGAGAGCTTTCAGATATTATGAAAGATCTTCAAAATATTATCAATACAGGAATGGCATCTGCTCAAGCTACATCTGCAGCAATGAACCCTCTTACAAAAGAGATGTCTCAGTCGATTGGAAAACTACAAGAAACTATATCTCATCTGATATAATCTCATTGTACATGGTATCTTATATGGCTGGTTGTTATATAACAATCAGCCATTTTTATATCCTGCTATCAGATAAAAATAATAATTTCAAGTCTTATAAAAACTTAATCTTGCCTTATACTTATATTTCATCCACAAATTTATAGTAGATTACAAGGCATACAAAATGTTTATTGTTGAAGGAAATATTGGCACGGGCAAATCAACGTTCTTAAAAGCGTTGCAACATTCTTTATCAAACGTTATTGTTACCCTTGAAGCTGTTGATTATTGGCAAAACGAATCAACAGGGCAATCTATTTTACAAAATTTCTATGAATCCCCACACCGTTGGGCATATACAATGGAAACACTTGCTTTAAAAGTTCGTATTCCAGAGCATATCAAACAACAAGCATCAAGCTTGCCAAATATTGTTGAACGATCAATCTATTCAGGTTATCATTGCTTTGCTCACAACAGCTTTGAGCAAGGTTATCTTAATCAGTTAGAATGGAATATTTACAATAGCTGGTTTAATTTTTCAACTGCTAAACGTTGCTTAGCCCCTACAGGTTTTATTTACCTACAAGCTGATCCAAAAATTTCTTATCAACGCACCGTTGAACGCCAAAGGGAAGCTGAAAACTCAATTTCATTTGAATATTTACAGCAAATTCACGATAAACACGAAGCTTTTTTAATTCACAAACAAAACATCCATCCTTCAATCATGCATGTGCCTGTTTTAGTTTTAGATTGTAATTACGATATCGTTCATGATAATAACAAACTATTGC
Organism: Candidatus Chromulinivorax destructor; assembly: GCF_003366055.1. NCBI lineage: Bacteria > Candidatus Babeliae > Candidatus Babeliales > Candidatus Chromulinivoracaceae > Candidatus Chromulinivorax > Candidatus Chromulinivorax destructor. The sequence goes on from NZ_CP025544.1 coordinate 596,319, forward strand.
AATACGTAGAACTTGTTAAAGATTTTATCAAAACTCACAGTCAACATCATGTTGAGTTACAAATTTTACAACCACTGCATAAAAATCTATAACATTCAATCGTAAATTTCCCTGCTCCTGCCCACCAAAAAGTTTTCTTATAGAAAAACAATAGATTAAAATCATTGATTCTAGCAAGTCAAACATGGTACAATGTTTCATATTGAAATTAATAAGGAGTTTTCTATGAAAAAATTTAATAAAAACATTTTTAAAATGTTACTCTTACTGGCAGTTGGCAATTCATCACACATGATTTTGACGATGGAAGAAGATAATTATGATGAAGAATATGAATTTTTCCATGTGTCAATGCCATCGTATCAACAATCGGATCTTGATGCTACAGCAGATATAGATTCAGACAATGACTCAGTTTCATCAGAACATAGTGATTCAAGTTATGTTTTTGAAAAAGTATATTACAACCCACATCAACTTGATGTAAGTTCTTACGAAATCGACAATGATCAAGAAGATGAATCACCTTTTGTAGAAGGCATTGCCTACACAAGCCCAGATACTTTTGTTCTTACAGAAGTTGTAAAACTTGATGAGCAATCAATTCCAGTTGATTTTTACAGTTCAGAACATAAACGCAAAACAGCTGCTCATAATATCATCCAAGGTATTCTTGCGAGACTAGAAGCAACAGACCGTGATCTTAATCAAACAGAACATCAATTAGATAGCCTTGAAAAGGCTTCCCATAAAGATGTCACCATGCAAGAAAAATCATTACAATTAATTGAACAAGATATTGATGAAGCGACAGACGAATTAGCAGCTGTTGCATCAAATATTCGTGTGCTTGCACATTCAACAGATAAATCTGTTAAAGGACAATTTGACAAAGCTCAGGGTACTATAACACGATCACACAATAAAGCTGTTAATGATTTAGAAAAGGTAAGAAAAAAATTACAGAATCAGTCTAAAAAAATTAATAGAAAAATTAAAAAAACACTCAAAATTAAGTAAATATAATTTCTTAATAAAAAAGTACCCAGTCTAAACTGGGTACTTTTTTTACTATAAATATCTTTAAGTTGAGTAAACCAAATTTTTACTCTAAAGATTTACCCTACATTTTCTACGAAAACTCCGGGAATTTGCTAGCCGGTTGGCCTCATGCACTATTTCTTTACATAAAAAAAAGCGTAACGTGGCCGCTGCCACAATTGTTTGCCAAGATGAGTGAAGCGATACCATAGGTTTTTGTGCACATGTAAATTTGGTTCACGCAGCCTAGGCTGTTATAAACTCAACCGAATTTTTTCTTGGTACAAATTTCGTGCAAGCGTATCTAAATAAATACCAATCGTTACATCGTGACTTTTTTCACCGACCGTCTCAACCGTAAAGTCATGAGGTAACAAAGTTTTTGCTACAGAATCTTGGTAGCAAACATACGGTTGATTAGATATCACTAAACAACTCCCTACAACTGGATTTAATTTCATCCATTCTATAACAGTATCACCTGTTGTTGGGCGAGCCAATGCACCATTTTTTGTGATTTTCATAGGAGCGTTTATCAATACCACAGGTATGTGGTCCATATTTTCAGGTTTTTTTATAGTATCATATACAAATTGCATAAGTTCAGCTTCTGTTGCTGGCACAGCAGCTGAATCTTTAAAATTATAGTCACGTTGTAATGCTGTAATTTCTGCATCAGTTAAAGGCCGAGCTCCCGATAAAATCACTACGTTATCAAACCGAACACCCTGCTTGCATAATTGTATAGCATATTGCAATCTGCTTGCAATGCGGTCATAGGCAGCACCCATTAACAATACATAATCATATTGTTGCTGTTGAGGAACAATTTCATCAACGAGGTGTAACTTATGAAATAGATCAAAAAAATCATTTTGATTTGCAACATTTGTATCAACAATATCCCATCGTTCACAACCTTCTTTTCGCATCCACCCGGAGTCTGCTTTTTGCGTTGCCTGAACTATCGAAGCTAACGAACCATCATGTTCAATATCAGTTAATGATAATAACTGTAATAAGACATCAGTTGGATGCCCTTGTTCATTAACAATACTTTTATTGCATGTTTCTTGAACTACTGATTCATGATTTTTATTCATCGTAGCTATACCTGCACCAATAAACAATGTCAGCGCGAATAAAACTAACTTTTTATTTTTCATATATTTTTTTAAGTTAAAGTAAATATTCTATGTTTACCAACTTTTATAGTCATACCTACACGCCATGCAATTTCAGCTTTAAATTCTAAAACTGTTACACCATCACATGACACAGCACCTGATTCTATTAAGCGCTTACCATCAGATGTTGATGCGATTGCACCAAGCTCTTTTAACAAGTCTATAATCCATATTGGATTACTTATAGTTGAAGGCAAGGCAACAGGCTTACCTTGTGATAAATCTTTTTTCTGAAACAGTGCAATAAAGTTTTCTTGCGCTGCAACAGCTTGCTGCTCAGACCAAAACTCTTGAATAATGTTATAAGCCATCTGTTTTTTTAAATCCATAGGATGAACTTTTTGCTCAGCTACATTGTTTTTCATAGTTTGAATGTCTTGATCAGATACTGATAACAACAAACTATAATAACGCCACATTAATGTATCGGATATCGACATTAATTTACCATACGCATCTGATGGCTGGTCAGTTAATCCAATATAATTACCAAGTGATTTTGACATTTTTTCAACGCCATCAAGACCTTCTAGTAATGGAGTTGTTAAAATTACTTGAGGTGATTTCCCATACTGCTCTTGTAAAAATCTTCCACATAATAAATTAAATGTCTGATCTGTTCCACCAAGCTCTACGTCTGCATCAAGTGCTACTGAATCATATCCTTGCATAATTGGATACAATAATTCATGCAACGCAATAGGCTGTTGATTGCTCATACGTTTTGCAAAATCATCACGTTCAAGTAGGCGCGCAACCGTAACTTTTGCACAAAGCTGAATTGTGTCACTAAATGATAACTTTGATAACCAGGTCGAGTTATACTCGATACGAACTTTTGCGGGGTCTAAAATTCGTTCAATTTGCTCAAAATAAGTTTTTGAATTTTTTTCAATATCTGCAACTGACAATGGTGGACGAGTTTTTGATTTCCCCGTTGGATCACCAATAGCAGCAGTGTAATCTCCAATTAAAAAAATAACCTCATGCCCAAGATCTTGAAATTGGCGCATTTTTCTCAATACAACCGCATGACCTAAGTGTAAGTCTGGTGCAGTTGGATCCATACCTAACTTAATTTTTAATTTTTTACCAGTTTCTAACTTTTTTTTCAGTAATCCTGCTGGCAAACAATCAACAGTTCCTTGTTGCAATAGTTGTAATGTTTTTTCGATTTGATCCATTATAATAATCCCACTTTCAAAAGAAGTTGTTGTAACACATCAATGATGATGTATACAAAAGTAACAAGTAACGGCTGTATAATAAAAAGTGCCAATGAAAGAACAAGGCATCCTATAATAATTTTTTGGAATGATAATTCTTGAAATCTTGGTAGATAAAAATGAAATATATATTTAAAAATACCAAGTACACAATGGAAAACAAATAACATTAAATTTTGTTGATACATAAAAAATAACAACCCAAGAATTGATTCAACAAACGATGAT